>JBARAF010000160.1:0-8480 GCA_049791695.1 Croceibacterium sp. | reverse complement strand
CTCCCTCACAAGGAAACCGCGACAATGAAATGGAGCGCCGGCGGGCTGGCAATTGCAGTACTTTTCGGGGCCCTGCCGGTACAGGCGCAGGATGCCTCCTCCCTTGCGCGGGAAGACCGGGTGACGCTGAACATCCTGCGCGAATGCGCAAGGATTGCCGACGCAACGGCCCGGGTCGCCTGTTATGATCGCAACATCGGCGCCGATATCGCCCAAGGCGGCCAGGCCGCGCGCGCTGGCGGCGTGGCAGCCAGCCCAGTGCCAACACCGCCCGCCCCCTCCAGTCCGGTCGCAGCGCAGCCATTGCCGCAATTTGGAGCCAACCAGTTACCGGCATCGCCCCGTCCGGAAAGCCAGCGGGTGGACCGGATCAAGGCGACCGTCTCCGCTGCAACGCAGCGCGCGCCCGGCATCTGGTTGCTGACGCTGGCTGACGGCACGCAATGGCAACTGGTTGACGCCGCGCCCGGATCCTTCGATCCGCCGCGCAAGGGATCGGAAATTGAAATCGCGGCCGCCTCGCTCGGCAGTTACATCCTGCGCTATCGCGGGCAGACCGGTCTGCGTATCCGCCGGGTCAGCTAGGCCCCGCCATCGTCCGCAAGGTGATAGATCGGCGGGTGACGTCCATCGGGGCGATCGAATGTTCCCATGCCCAGCGCACATCGCCGGAAAGCCGGTAAAGTGACCGCCGGGGCAATTCCACGCTGTGCCTATCGAAGCCGGTGCCGGTCCGCCGCCGCAAGCGCAGCAATGCCGGAGCGGACAGGGACAAGCCCAACACATCGCCATATTGCGGCCGGTCGCGATGCCAGCCGATACCAGCCCCGGGGTCATAGCGGATCAGCAGTGCCTGAACCGCCGCGGACGGCGCGATGCCGGCGATGGGGGCCAACTGGTCCCGCAATTCTGCCAGCCAGGCCGGAAAGGCCGGAGCACCGGTCACCGCACCGCGTTGATAATCATAGGCGGAGCCATAGTTGGCCGTAAGGCGCTTGCCCTGCCATTGCCCGAACCGAAACGGCTCCAGCGGCGCGGCGTCCACTTGCGCCGCCATCTCCGCTTCCTGTTCCTCCGTAACGGCATCCAGCCAAAGCGAAAGGCCGGGAACTAGGGGTTCTGCGTCCCGGAAAAGGCCATATTGTTTACTCATTACCGACATATAATGCGCCGATGGCTCACACGCTCGCAATCCTCACTTTCGATACCGATGGCAGCGGACTGTATGACATTAGCGACACCATCAACCGCTGGGTTCGAGAAACGGAAGTCCGCGTGGGCCTGCTGACGCTGTTCTGCCAGCACACCAGTGCATCGCTGCTGATCAACGAAAATGCCGCCCCCGCCGTGCGCCGTGACCTGCAGCGCTGGCTGGCCTCCGCCGCGCCCGCAGGCGATGGGTACGAACATGACGATGAAGGGCCGGACGACATGCCCGCCCACATCAAGGCGATGCTGACCGGCAACAGCCTGTCGATCCCGGTGGCCGGCGCGCGGATGATGCTGGGCACCTGGCAGGGCCTGTTTCTGGCCGAACACCGCGAACAACCGCACAAACGGACCGTGGTGGCGCACCTCACCGGTAATTAAGCTGCAACTTCCGGGATGCACGAGCGTAAGGGACCCTTATGCCGATAGACATTTCCGCCCGCTTCACGTTCCATGTCGCCGACCAGGCCGACGTCCTGCTGCAATTCGAAGCGGCGCAGATCCCGGAACAGCGCGTGGAACAGTGCGAAAGCATCCTGCCCGGCACCCGCCATATGGCGCGGGTACCGGCGCAGGACGGCATCGGCGAACGCATCTGGCTGCACGCGCAGGGGGCTTATGACGTCACCTATCGCGCGCGGGTGCACGTCAACCGCCTGCTGGCCGACCTCTCCACGCTGGACCAGATGGACACCCACGACCTGCCGGGCGAAGCGGTGCAGTACCTGTTCGACAGCCGTTATTGCCAGGCGGAGCAGTTCCAGCATTTCGTGGAAGCCGAATTCGACCATTTGCGCGGCGGGGCGCGGATCGTGGCCATGCGCAACTGGATCGCCGCCAACCTGCGCTATGTCCGGGGCAGCAGCACCAGCCGCACCACCGCACTGGACAGTTTCGTGGAACGGCGCGGGGTCTGCCGCGACTATACCCACCTTATGGTCACCCTTGCCCGCGCATCGGCCATCCCGGCGCGCTACGTCAGCGTCTATGCCCCCGGGGTGAAGCCGCAGGATTTCCACGCCGTGGCCGAAGTGTTCCTGGCCGATCACACCCTGCCCGGCGGCGGTGCCTGGCACATGGTCGATGCCACGCTGATGGCAGACCCGGCCAATACGGTGAAAATCGGTGTCGGCCGCGATGCCGCGGACGTCAGCCTGATGACCAGTTTTGGCGACGTCCTGTTCGGCGAAACCGAGGTTTTCGTTACCCTTGCAGGCTAAGCCCTGACTTGCCACGCCGGGTGGCGAAGTGCAGATGTTTGGCTATGGCCGGAAATCTACCGGAGATTGACGATGACACTGCAAGCGGAACGGAAAACGGCATGACATTCAAGGCCGGAACCCTGCTGCTGTTCGGCGCCACCGGCGATCTGGCCCAGCGGATGCTGCTGCCTTCCCTGTGCGCGCTGGCGAGTGACGGGCTGCTGGATCCCGACCTGAGGATCATCGGCACGGCTCGTTCCGCGATGACAGACGCGGAATATCGCCAGTTCGCGCGCATCGCGATCGAGAAATTCATGCCCGCCAACCGCCGCCGCGCGGTGGCCGATTTCCTCAACCGGCTGCATTACCAGCAACTGGACGTGACCCAGCCCGATGGATTTGCCGCGCTGGCCGACCAGGTGCGCAAGGGGCCGAGCGAGAGCAACAAGCGGCTGGCGATCTTCCTGTCGACCGCCCCCAACCTGTTCGAACCGACCATTCGCGGGTTGGCCGATGCCGGGCTGGCGGGCGAGGAAGTGCGCATAAGCCTGGAAAAGCCGGTCGGCCACGATCTGGCCAGCAGCCAGGCGATCAACGATGCCGTGGCCGGGGCCTTCCCCGAAAACCGCATTTATCGCATCGATCATTACCTGGGCAAGGAAACGGTCCAGAACCTGATCGCCCTGCGCTTTGCCAACATCCTGTTCGAACCGCTGTGGAATGCGCAGCACATCGACCACGTGCAGATCACCGTGGGCGAAACGGTCGGGCTGGAAAGCCGGGCGGACTTTTACGACAACGCCGGCGCGCTGCGCGACATGGTGCAGAACCACATGCTGCAATTGCTGGCGCTGGTGGCGATGGAACCACCCTCCAGCTTCGAAGCAGGCGCGGTGCGCGATGAAAAGGTGAAAGTGCTGCGTTCGCTGCGCCCGATCGGTGCGGGGGAAAGCGTGACCGGGCAGTACCGCAGCGGCGCATCGGGCGGCGCAATCGTGCCGGGCTATGACGAGGAACTGGGCCGCGACAGCCAGACCGAAACCTTCGTGGCGTTGAAGGTCCATGTCGATAACTGGCGCTGGCGCGGCGTGCCGTTTTACCTGCGCACCGGCAAGCGGCTGCCCGAACGGGTGACCGAAATCGTCGTCCGCTTTCGCTGCGTGCCGCATTCGATTTTCAAGGGCGCGAAGATGCAGCCCAACAGCCTGGTGATCGGCATCCAGCCGGAAGAAAACATCACCCTGCAACTGATGGCCAAAGTGCCGGGGCTGGACCGCGACGGCATCGCCCTTCGCCCGGTGCCGTTGAACATCGCAATGCCCGATGCCTTTTCCGGCGCGGAGCGGCGGATCGCCTATGAACGGCTGCTGCTGGACCTGATCGAAGGCGACCAGACCCTGTTCGTGCGGCGCGACGAGGTGGAAGCGCAATGGACCTGGATCGACGCGATCCGCGCCACATGGCAGGCCGAAGGGCTCCAGCCGCGAGCCTACAGCGCCGGCAGTTGGGGGCCGAGCGCCGCGATTGCCCTGGCCGAACGGGACGGGGTCAGCTGGTATGAGTAACCTCCACCCCGCCGTATCCCGTGTCACTGACCGGATCATTGAAAAGAGCCGCGACAGCCGTGCCCGCTATCTGGAATTGATGGACGCGGAAGCGGACCTGCATTCGGACCGCAATCGCTCGCTCGGCTGTTCCAACCTCCCCCACGGCTTTGCCGCTGCGGAAGGGGACAAGGCCGCCATTGCCGCGATGCGCGGGGCCAATATCGGTATCATTTCCGCTTACAACGACACGATTTCCGCCCACCAGCCCTATGGCGCCTATCCGCCGCAGATGAAGATCTGGGCGCGCGAAGCCGGTGCAACCGCGCAAGTGGCCGGTGCCACCCCGGCGATGTGCGACGGGGTGACGCAGGGCATGGCGGGCATGGAACTGAGCCTGTTCAGCCGAGACGTTATTGCGCTGGCCACCACTGTCGGCCTGTCCCACGCGATGTATGACAGCGTGGCCATGCTGGGGATCTGCGACAAGATCGTGCCCGGCCTGCTGATCGGCGGCTTGCGGTTCGGCTGGTTGCCGACGATCTTCCTGCCCGGCGGGCCAATGCCCAGCGGCATTGCCAACAAGGAAAAGCAGGCCGTCCGCCAGCTTTATGCCGAAGGCAAGGCAAGCCGGGCGGAACTGCTGGAAAGCGAAGCCAAAAGCTATCACTCGCCCGGCACCTGCACCTTTTACGGCACGGCCAATTCCAACCAGATGATGATGGAACTGATGGGCCTGCACCTGCCCGGCGCAGCTTTCATCAATCCCGGTACGCCGCTGCGCACTGCGCTGGGTCGTGCCGCCGTCCATCGGCTGGCCGCGATCACGCGGATGGGCGAGGATTATCGCCCGCTGGGCCGCTGCGTTGATGAAAAGGCGATCGTCAACGCCGCTGTCGGCCTGCTGGCGACCGGCGGATCGACCAACCACGCGATCCATATCCCGGCCATCGCCCGCGCCGCCGGGGTGCAGATTGACTGGAGCGACATTGCCGAACTGAGCCACGCCGTGCCGCTGCTGGCGCGGGTTTACCCCAACGGGGCGGGCGACGTGAACCACTTCCACGCCGCCGGCGGCATCGGCTTCGTGATCCGCGAACTGCTCGATGCAGGGCTGGCCCACCGCGACATCATGACGGTCGGCGGGGATGACTTGGGCGCTTACGCCCGCGAACCGTGGCTCGATCAGGGCGAACTGGCCTGGCGCGACATTGGCCCTGCCGGGGACAGCGAGATGCTGCGCCCGGTGGCCACGCCGTTCCAGCCTGATGGCGGGATGCGGCTGGTACAGGGCAACCTTGGCCGCGCCTGTTTCAAGACCAGCGCCGTGGCGGAAGAACGCTGGACCATCGAAGCGCCGTGCCGGGTGTTCCAGACCCAGGCCGATGTCGCCCATGCTTTCGCCGCCGGGGAGCTTGACCGTGACGTGGTGGTAGTGGTCCGGTTCCAGGGCCCGCGCGCCAACGGGATGCCGGAGCTGCACAAGCTGACCCCGCCGCTGGGCGTGTTGCAGGATCGCGGATATCGCGTGGCACTGGTCACCGATGGGCGGATGAGCGGCGCCAGCGGCAAGGTCCCCGCTGCGATCCACTGTTCGCCCGAGGCGCTGGGAGGCGGCCCGCTGTCGCTGCTGCGCGATGGCGACATGGTGCGCCTGTGCGCCACCACCGGCACTCTTTCCACCACGGCCGACCTTGCCACCCGGACGCCCGCACCTGCCCCGGCAGCGGAACTCGGCACCGGGCGCGAGCTGTTTGCCATGTTCCGCCACGGCGCGGATGAAGCAGAGCGCGGCGGCAGCGCCATGCTGGCAATGGCGGGGCTGTGATGGTCGACCTCGTCGCCGTCGATGTCGGGGGCACCCATGCGCGGTTCGCGCTGGCCTCTATCACGGGTGACGGCGCGATTGCATTGGGTGAACCGACCACGCTGAAGACCTCCGATTTCGCCAGTATGCAGACCGCGTGGGAACAGTTCGAGCGGCAATGCGGCTGCGCCCTGCCCCGGTCCGCCGCCATCGCCATTGCCGGACCGGTGACGGGCGACGTGGTGCGGATGACCAACAACAGCTGGGTGCTGCACACCGGCGCGTTGGACGAACAGTTGGGCATCGACCGGGTGACGGTGATCAACGATTTCGGCGCAGTCGCCCATGCCGTGGCCCGCGCCCCGGCGGACCAACTGGTGCATATCACCGGGCCGGACCTGCCCTTGCCGGATCGCGGCACGGTCAGCGTGATCGGCCCCGGCACCGGCCTCGGCGTCGCCCATTTCCACCGCTTCCCCGGCGGCTATCACGTACAAGCGACCGAGGGCGGGCATATCGAATTTGGCCCGCTGGACGCGGTGGACGACTGGATGATGGCGAAGCTGCGCCGCGAACACCTGCGCGTCTCGACCGAACGGGTCCATTCCGGCCCCGGCATCGTGGAAATCTATTCTGCGCTGGCCGCTCAGGAAGGCCGCCCTGCCACCCTGACGCAGGACCGGGTAATCTGGGAACAGGGCATTGCCCGCACCGACAGCCTGGCCGCCGCGGCGGTGGACAGGTTCTGCCATTCCTTCGGCAGCGTGGTGGGGGACTATGCGCTGGCCCATGGTGCCAGCGCGGTGGTGCTGGCGGGCGGCATCGGCCTGCGCTTGCGTGATCGCTGGGCCAAGTCGGCCTTTGGCGAACGCTTCCGGTTCAAGGGTCGTTACACCCAGATGATGTCGGGCATTCCGGTCAAGCTGATCATCCATCCGCAACCCGGCCTTTACGGCGCGGTTGCCGCCTTCCAGAACGAGCACCTGCAATGAAAGCGATCGAGGAACTGATGCGCCTGGCCCCGGTCATTCCGGTGCTGGTGGTGGACGACGTGGCCCAGGCCCGCCCATTGGCCGAAGCGCTGGTGGCAGGCGGCCTGCGGGTGCTGGAAGTGACCTTGCGCACCCCCGCCGCGCTCGACGTGATCCGGCGGATGAACCTGGTGCCCGGGGCCATTGTCGGCGCAGGCACCGTCACCAATGCGCACCAGCTGGACGACGCGCGCGCGGCGGGGGCGGAATTCATCGTCTCCCCCGGGCTGACCGAACCGCTGGGCAAGGCCGCGATTGCCAGCGGGCTGCCGTTCCTGCCTGGCGTGGCCAGTGCCGGCGATATCATGCGCGGGCTGGACATGGGGCTGACCCATTTCAAATTCTTCCCGGCCATGGCCGCAGGCGGCATCCCGGCGCTGAAGGCGCTGGCGGCGCCGTTCGGCCAGTGCCGGTTCTGCCCCACCGGCGGCATTTCGGAAAGCAATGCGGCCGACTGGCTGGCGCTGGATCCGGTGCTGTGCGTCGGCGGCAGCTGGGTGGCTCCCAAGGGCGGCACCCCCGCGCAGATCGAAGACCTGGCGCGGCAAGCCGTCGCCTTGCGTTAACGCTTGCCCGCCGGGGAATCCCGTTGCGGGACAGGCCCGGCAGGGCGCTGGCCTTTCCCCGGCGCATTGGCAATCAGGGGAGCATGAACCCGGTGGCAAAATGGATTGGCGGAACGACCCTGGCACTGCTGGCCCTGATCGGCACGCTCGCCTTCGCCGGGCGTACGCTGGAAGCGCAGGACCTGGACCCGCAGGCCTGGCTGGAACCGCAGGACGTGCTGACCGAAACGGCGGATAAAGCGGCGCAGGCCCCGCTGGTGGCGGCGGCCGTCCCGCCCCCCCCGAAAGACGAACCTTTCGTGATCAAGCGGATCCTGCCGATCCAGGGCGCGATCAAATATGGCGAATGGCACTGGAATGAAACCGATGTCCCGCCCGGCCCGATGGTGATGACGGTGGACCTGGAAGCGCGGGTCATTTCCGTGTTTCGTGGCGGATATGAAATCGGCGCGGCGGCGGTGCTGCTGGGCACGCAAGATCACCCGACCCCGCTGGGCAGCTTCCCGATCATGAGCAAGGAACGCAACAACGTTTCCGAAAAATACAACAACGCGCCGATGCCATACACCCTGCGGCTGACGTCGGACGGTGTGGCGATCCACGGTTCGGAAGTCGAAAACGGCTATGCCAGCCACGGCTGCGTGGGCGTGCCGAACGACTTTGCGGCCAAGCTGTTCGCCATTGCCAGCAAGGGTGACCGGGTGATCATCACCCGCGGCCAGAAGGCCGGCGTCGGTTCCACGCTCGCCAGTTAAGTGCGGCGCGGCGGTTCCGCCGTGAAGTGCCACTGGCCCGCTTCTGCCCAGGCGAGCACTCCGCCAAAATTGCCGCGCCCGCCAGCGGCCAGAATATCGACCATTTCCGCCGCCTGCGAACCGCGCAGGGAACCACCCAGTTCTGCCACGGCGCGCGCGGCCACCCGCATGGCGATGGCGCGCGGGGCCTGCGCGCGATACCGGATCGTCCCGCCAACAACGTCCACCTGCCCGGCCCATTCACCGTCCGCCGCCCATTCCAGCGCCCTGTCCGCATCGGCGCAGGCGGCGGCGCTGGCGGCAATCCGTTCGGGCGGCAGCAGGCCGTTGCCGACCAGCGCCTGCCGCATCCGCACCCGGTCATAC
>JBARAF010000159.1:0-4869 GCA_049791695.1 Croceibacterium sp. | reverse complement strand
TATGCCCGGGGTGTCGGCGCTCCGGTGCGGGTGGCACAGGCAGCAGTCCCAACGCCCGCGCCTGCGCCCGTACCGCGGCCAGTTGCCGCACCGGCCCCTGCACCGCGCCCGGCGGTGGCCGCAGCGCCTGCCAGCGGGCCATGGCGGATCCAGCTCGGGGCCTTTTCCGTGGCCGAGAATGCCGCCAAGCTGTGGCAGCGGTTGAGCGTGCGGGGCGAATTGTCGGGCAAGCAGCGGTTGCTGATCCCGGCGGGCCGGGTGACCAAGTTGCAGGCCGGTGGCTTTGCCAGCCGTTCGGCGGCAGAATCGGCTTGCCGCACCCTGTCCGCCGGCGGGCAGGATTGCCTGGTTACCGAACGCTGAGCCGCAGGCGGCCCGGCGACGAGCCAGCTCAGTCCTTGTTGTCGAACGGGTTCTTCGGGCTTTTCAGCGTCAGCCGCACCGGTACTGCGCCAAAGCCCAGTTCGCGGCGCATCCCGTTCACCAGATAGCGTTCGTAACTGGTCGGCAGGTCGCTCAACCGGGTGCCGAAGATGACGAAGCTGGGGGGCCGCGTCTTGATCTGGGTGATGTAACGCAGCTTGATCCGCTTGCCGCCCGGGGCTGGCGGCGGATTGGCTTCCAGCGCATCGTCGAACCAGCGGTTGAGCGCGGCGGTCGGCACGCGGCGGCTCCATGCCTCGCGCACGTCGATGGCGGCGCCCAGCAACTGGTCCACGCCCTTGCCGGTCATGGCTGAAACGGCCAGCAGCGGCACGCCCTTAAGCTGTGCCAGGCCTTCATCCAGCGCGGTGCGGATGCCGTTGAACAGGCCGCTGGGATCTTCGGCGACGTCCCATTTGTTGATCGCCACCATCAGCGCCCGGCCTTCTTCCAGCACCAGGTTGGCGATTTTCAGGTCCTGCACTTCCAGCCCGCGGGTGGCGTCCAGCAGCAGCACGACCACTTCGGCAAAGTCGATCGCCCGGCGGGCATCGGCCACCGACATCCGTTCCAGCTTGTCGTCAACCTTGGCCTTTTTCCGCATCCCGGCGGTATCGACCAGCTTGATCTGGTGTTCTTCACCGCTGCGCGGATCGGTCCATTGCCAGGGCACGGAAATCGAATCGCGGGTGATCCCGGCTTCCGGCCCGGTCAGCAGGCGGTTTTCGCCCAGCATCTGGTTGATCAGCGTGCTCTTGCCCGCATTCGGGCGGCCGACGATGGCGAGCGAGAGCGGGGCCTGCCGGTCATGCTCCTCTTCCTCGCCGCGTTGTTCTTCCGGTTCCGGCTGCTTGTCGCCGATCAGCGGCAGCAGTGCTTCGAACAGGTCGGCAATCCCTTCGCCATGTTCGGCGGAAATCGGAATCGGTTCGCCAAAGCCCAGCGCATAGGCTTCGGTAATGCCCACGCGCCCGGCGGTGCCTTCGGACTTGTTGCCGGCAATGATCACCGGCACGCCCTGGCCACGCAACCAGCGGCCGATTTCTTCGTCCAACGGGGTCACGCCCACGCGGGCGTCGAATACGAACAGCGCCGCATCGGCGCCCTTGATCGACATTTCGGTCTGCGCGCGCATCCGGCCGGGCAGGCTTTCGGGATCGTCATCTTCCCAGCCGGCCGTGTCCACGGCTTCGAATTCCAGGCCCAGCAGGCCCGCGTGGCCGAACCGGCGATCGCGGGTGACGCCGGGCTGATCGTCCACCAGGGCCAGTTTCTTGCCCACCAGCCGGTTGAACAGGGTGGACTTGCCAACATTGGGGCGGCCAATGATGACCACCTGGGGAAGCGCGCTTTTGGTCATGATGCTGCCGCAGGTGGCCTGTCCTCTGCCGCTTGGCAAGGGAAAGCGGTGCTGGCGGCGGGTTGCAGGTGCAGGTTACCGCGCTGTTAACCATCATGGGGAAGGCAGAAATAACCTCGTGGGCGCAATGTTGCCGCCATGAGGAACATCCTTGCCGCCCTGCTGCCTGCCGCCGCCCTGTGCGCTGCATCCCCGGCCGTGGCGGAAGCAAAGGCGGATGCCGATGCCGATGTCCTGGGCGCTGGCCAGCCGGGCAAGTCCGGTGCGGAACTGGCACCATACCTTGAATGTGTTCCTTATGCCCGGGCGCAAAGCGGGGTCCAGATCTATGGCGATGCCTGGACCTGGTGGGACAAGGCGGAGGGCACGTACCAGCGCGGCAATCGCCCGCAAAAGGGCGCGGTGCTGGCGTTCCAGCCGTCGGGCAATATGCGGCTGGGCCATGTCGCTGCCGTCAGCCGGGTGGTGGACAGCCGCACCGTGTTGCTGAGCCACGCCAACTGGTCGCCGATTGATGGCCGCCGCGGGCAGATTGAACGCGATGTGCGCGCCGTGGACGTTTCGCCGGCGAATGACTGGAGCCAGGTGCGGGTGTGGTACGCCCCGCTGGGCGATCTGGGCACGACCGCCTGGCCGACCCACGGCTTCATTTATCCTAAGGCCGCCCCGCGCTCGCAGGTGGCCGCTGCCCCGCGCACCCAGGCTGCGCCAGTTGCCGCTCCGGCGCGGATGCAACCGGCTGCCGTGGTTCGGCCTGCCGCTGCACTGCGCGGCGGTTTTGCCGAGGCATTTGCAGGGTTTGCGGTGGCTCCGGCTCAGGCTCGGGTTCCGACCCCGGCTCAGGCCCGCCCGGCTGTTGCACCGGCCCCGCAAACGGCAACGGCTGCACCGGAAGACATCGTGGGCGACATCATCCGGCGCAGCCGCCGTTAACTCTTGCCGCCTGATCGGGCGGCGCAGGGTGTTACCAGCTGCCGGTGTTGGCCATGCTCGCCCAGGGTTCTGCCGGGGCCAGTGATCCGCCCTTCTGCAACAGTTCGATCGAGATGTTGTCCGGCGTCTTCACGAAAGCCATGTGGCCGTCCCGCGGCGGGCGGTTGATGGTCACGCCGTTGTCCGCCAGATGCTGGCAGGTGGCGTAGATATCATCCACTTCATAGGCCAGGTGCCCGAAATTGCGCCCGCCGGTGTACACTTCCGCCGCGCTGCCATCTTCCGGCGGCCAGTTGTACGTCAGTTCCACCTGCGCGTGCTCCGCGCCGCCCGGTGCGGCCAGGAAGATCAGCGTGAACCGGCCCTGTTCGCTTTCATAACGGCGCACTTCTTCCAGCCCCAACAGTTTGAAAAACGCCACCGTCGCATCCGGATCGCTGATGCGGATCATGCTGTGCAGAAACTTGATCATGGGAAACTCAACTCCATTCGTCGCTATTCAAGCACGGTTCATCGCCAGTAAGGCAACCGGCACATGGCCAGTTTCTCCCACACCCGGAGTCCGTTCATGTCCACCGATAGCCTTGATGCCTCCCCGCCCGCCACCGCTTTCTGGCGCCAGCCGCAGGGGCAGGCGGTGCTGGCCGCGTCCGCCATCCTGGCGGTGGGGCTGGTCGCGGGCGGATACCTGCTGGGTGACGGGCTGACCCGCGCGAAAGAGGCGGACCGATCCGTTACCGTGCGCGGTCTGGCCGAACGTGACGTGACGGCAGACCTCGCCACCTGGACCATCGCCTATTCCGCCACGGAAATGGACATGGCCAGCGCGCAGGCGGGGGTGGACCTGGATACGGCCGCGATCCGCGCCTTTTTCAAGGAATTGGGCTTCCCGGAAGAGTCGCTGCAACCCACCGGGGTCAATGTCTCCAGCTTCGTGCAGGACGGCGTGCCGCGCTTTACCGTGCGCCAGCGGATGACCCTGCGCACCACCGACATCGCCCGCGCCCAGCGCGCCGTGCGCCGCCAGTTTGACCTGGTCCGCCGGGGCGTGATGCTGGAGGACGGATCGGGCATGGCCTACACCTTCACCAAGCTGAACGACATCAAGCCGCCGATGGTGGCCGAAGCGACCAAGGACGCGCGCAAGTCGGCAGAACAGTTCGCGAAAGACAGCAGCACCAGCGTCGGCGGGATCAAGCAGGCCACCCAAGGCTACTTCGAAGTCAGCGCCCGCGATGGCGACGGCGGAGGCTGGGGCGTGGCCGACACGCCCTACAAGAAGGTCCGGGTGGTCACGACGGTGGACTTTTATTTGCGGTAACGGTGCCGCTGCACGGCAAGCGGGGCCCCGGGCCAAGCCCGGAGTGACGGGGGAGGCAAACCTCATGCTTTGGATAGCGGCAAGCAGTGCCAGGCACCGGCTGCAAGCCGGGTAAGGATCCAGGCGCGATGGGCGGCCGGAGTGCGGGGAACTTTTCGCTTATGCCGCCTCGTATTGCAGGTGTGGCAGGCGGCGACCACGTTGGTGGCATGGTCTTTCCCGCCTTCACTGCGCGGCACCAGATGTTCTGCCGTGGCTTGCAGCATCCGCGCTTGGTTGGGCGTGATTCCCATGTCCCGAGCAAACCGTGGCATGTCCTCCTGCCACATCGGAAAGCCGCAATAATGACAGCGACCCTGCTGGTGCTGGAAACAAACAGCTCTGATCTTTTGAATTTTTTTCATGTACGTACTCTCTTTGACGAATGGTCAAAGTGGTACGCACCGGCTGAAAGCCGTTCGAGGCGGATGGGCTACTGCCCGCGCACAAAGCGACTTCTGTCGCTCCACAGTCCTCACGCAGATTGCTACCGCATATCCGCTACGCAGCTATTTAGGGGGCATGGGGCACGCCTGCAAGTTGGCGCTAAAATTAATCAAACTAAGGCCTTCGCTCAGCCTTCCTCCACTCGCCGCGCACCGACGTGTGCCACACCGCGTTGGGCGGCGAGCAGTTCCTGGCGGTGGCGTTCGCGGTAGGAGGCGCGCTGGTCGTCCGTCCGTTCGGAATGGCAGGCGGCGCAGCTGACGCCTTCTTCGTACAACGGGGAGGCGAGGTCGGTTTCGTTCAGCGGGCGGCGGCAGGCGTGGCACAGGGCGTGGGTGCCCAGCGC
>JBARAF010000158.1:0-10019 GCA_049791695.1 Croceibacterium sp. | reverse complement strand
CGCCTTAGCAGGTGCAGCGGTCCTGAAAATGAAAAACGCCCGGCTCCGGGTGGAGCCAGGCGTCTTGCTGCCTGTCGGCGCAGTGTCGCGAAAGATTACGCGAAAACAGCGGTGAACAGAGTGGTGCTGATCGTCAGGGCGACGAAAGCGGACAGCAGATTGCTGGTCAGATTACGCATGATTGGGACCTCCTGGTTGGCCCGCCTTGTGGCGGTGTCCGTTTGCGGAGGCGGCAGATGGTGCAGCGCAGCAATATTAGCCAGTGCGAAATATGACACTAATGTTGCAAGTTTTGCAACGGACACGAAAAAGCCCGGCTCTCCTGCTGGAAAGCCGGGCGTTTCGTTGGTTTATAATAGCTTAAGCGATCAGAAAACGCGCGTGGCGATTTCTGCCGGGGCGGCCAGATAGGTTTCCAGTTCCGCGTCCAGCTTCAGCATGGTCAGCGATGCGCCGGCCATTTCCAGGCTGGTGCAGTATTCGCCAACGTAGTTGCGGGCCACGGTCAGGCCGCGTGCTTCAGCCAGTTCGTGGGCCTTGGCATAGAGCACGTACAGTTCCGCCGGCGGGGTGCCGCCGAGGCCGTTGATCATCAGCGCAACCCGGTCACCGGCATTGAACGGCAGGTCCACCGCCACGGCGTCGAACAGGGTTTCGGTGATCGAATCCGCGCTGCGGATCTTTTCACGGCTGCGGCCCGGTTCGCCGTGGATGCCGATGCCGACTTCCATTTCGTCGTCACCGATTTCGAAGATGGCATTGCCCTTCGCCGGCGGGATGCAGCTGGTCAGTGCGACGCCCATGGTGCGGACGTTGTTGTTGACCTTTTCGGCCACGGCGATGACTTCTTCCAGGCTCTTGCCTTCGGCAGCGGCAGCACCGCAGGCCTTGATGACGAAGAAGTTGCCGGCCACGCCGCGACGGCCAACGGTGTACAGGCTGTCCTTCACCGCGACGTCATCATTGATGATGAACTGCTTGACCTTGATGCCTTCGGCTTCGGCCATTTCCGTCGCCATGTCCCAGGCCATGCGGTCACCCTGGTAATTGTTGACCAGCACCAGCACGCCAGCGTCCGAAGCGAGCGCCTTGATGGTTTCATAGCAGGCGTCGACCGGCGGGGCGGCGAACACGGGGCCCTGGGTGGCACCGTCCAGCATGCCCGGACCAACGGCCATCACGTGCGCCGGTTCATGGCCGGAGCCCGAACCCTGGACCACGGAAACCTTGTCGGCCACCGGGCGGTCCTTGCGCTTGATCATCGAAAATTCCGGCACCGCTTCCAGCAGTTCGGGATTGGCCAGGATGACGCCCTTCATGAACTCGGGCACGAAGTTGGCGGGATCGTTGACGAACTTCTTCATGGGTAATTCCTCTCCGTGGAATTGGAATTCAGACAGACTGCTTGTTCAGCTCGGCGGCGGTGGGGGTGTAATCCACGCCATAATGCTTGCACCAGTCGACGAGGATGGTGGCGACGCCGACGATGCCCGGATCGGGCGTGTTGGCGCTGCGTTCACCCACCTGGCTGGCGCGGCCGCGATGGGCCACCAGGGTGCGGGTTTCGTCGATCGCCTTGTCGGCCACTTCGGTCACCGCACGCAGCATGGCCTTGCCATCGCCCGATGCGGCCTGGGCCTTCATCGTTTCGGCAATCGGGATCAGCGCGTCGAGCAGGGTCTTGTCGCCCAGCTTGGCGCCGCCGCGGGCCATGATGCCTTCCACGGCTGCGTTGATCATTTCGGCCAGTTCTTCCAGGCTGACTTCGGTCTTGCCCTTGCTGACCATGGCCGCCTTCATGAAGCCGGTGCCCCAGATCGGGCCGGAGCTGCCGCCGACATGCTTGGAACACAGCATGGAAATCTTCAGCAGCATCGCGCCGATGGCGCTCTTGTCGATGGTCGGCAGGTCCGCCTTGATCACGCGGAAACCGGTTGCCAGCGACGTGCCGAAATCGCCGTCACCGGCCAGGCCGTCCAGATCGGAGAAATAGTGTTCGTTGCGCAGGACGGTGTCGGACGCGACGTCGATGGCCTGCTCGAAGTTGTCGATGGTGAGTGTGGTCATTGTTGGTCTCCCTCAGGCCACCGCTTGCGCGGCCAGCCTGCCCAGGTCTTTGATAGTGATGTTGACGGGTGCATCGCCCAGTTCGGGCACCACGGCCGCCGCTTCGGTGAAGTCTTCTTCGGCGGTGTAGGTGCTGACCGTGATCAGCGTGGTCAGCCCGGCGCGGGTGGCGGCGAGCAGGCCATTGCGGCTGTCTTCGATCACCACGCATTCGCTGGCCGGCAGGCCCAGGGTTTCCAGCGCCAGCAGGTAGATATCCGGCGCCGGCTTCTTCTTGGCCACGACATCGCCCGCATGGACGAACTCGAACGCTGCCTTGCGCTCGGCCCCGAACAGGTCGAGCACGGCATCGATGAACTTCGGGTTGGACGTGGTGCACACGCCCAGCCGGACGCCTGCGGCGCGGGCTTCATCGATGATCCGCAGGATACCCGGGCGGACCGGCAGGCTGGTGACGATTTCGCTGGTGATACGGGTCTTGGTCTTGTGCAGATCCAGGATCAGCGCATCTTTCGCATCATCGCTGTCCGCGCCTGCGGGCCAGCCGAATTCGTCAAAATAGACGCGCATCCGTTCCTTGCCACCGGCGGTCAGCAGCAGCCGGGCATACAGCTCCACGCTCCATTCCGCGTCGATGCCATGTTCGGCAAAGGCGAGGTTGAAGCCGACGCGGTGGGCATCCCGCTCCGTATCCACCAGCACGCCGTCACAGTCGAAAATCAGGGCCTTGAGTGCCATCGTGCCGTCCCTCAGCCGTGCTTCGCCATATAGGCCGTGCCGCGATCCTTGCCGCCGAACTTCTCGATGAAGCCGTGGAACATCGCCTTGCATGCCTGGTACTGGGCATCGCCCACCCGCAGCGGTTCGAAATCGGTCGGCTTGGCCAGGTGGTAATCGACGAAGCTCTTGACCCAGACGTGCTTCAGATTGGTCGAAATGTTCACCTTGGCCGCGCCGCGCGCAATCGCCTTGGCAAAGGTTTCGTCGCTGAGGCCGGTGCCGCCGTGCAGCGCCATCGGGGTCTTGGTCAGGGCGTTGATCGCGGCGATGCGGTCAAAATCGACCACCGGCTCACCCTTGTAGAAACCGTGGGCGGTGCCGACGGCGCAAGCGAAAGCGGACAGGTCCAGCGCGTCACAGAAACGCTTGGCGTCTTCGGGATCGGTCAGCACGCTGTCGGCTTCGTCCACCACCATGTCGTCTTCCACGCCCATGATCTGGCCCAGCTCGGCTTCCATGCCAACGCCGTACTTTTCGGCGATTTCGCGCACGCGCAGCGACTGGGCGAGGTTTTCTTCAAACGGCAGTTCCGACGCGTCGATCATGATCGAGGTCCAGCCGGCCTTGGCGCATTCCTCGATCATCGGGATGTCGTGGCAATGGTCGAGGTGCAGGACCACCGGCACCGGCGAATCTTCGGCAATGGTGCGCACCCAGGAAACGATTTCCTTGTGGCTGTAATACTTGATGGTCTTGGACGAAGTCTGGCAGATCACCGGCGCGTTCAGTTCTTCCGCTGCCTTCACCATCGCCTTGGTGGTGTTGTAATCCACCAGGTTGAAGGCGGCGACGGCATAGCCATTGTCCATCGCGTCGCGCAGCAACGGCTTCATGTTAACGAGCGGCATAGATACTCCCCAGGCAAGTTGATTGCGCGCCCAGCGCGCGGGCGGTTTCCCTTGGCTGCCCTCACAACAGGCTGGGACAGATAATGTCAACGATTCAACCGCAGGGCGGTATCGCAAGGGGGCAGTTGGGCCATTGCGGGGGCAGGCAAGGTGCTGCTGCACTTGCCAAACGTCCCGTCGCCCTCCGTGCCCGCCTGATCGCAAGGCTATTCTCAACCAAACAAGTTGAGATAAAAGGGCCGCCAGTCGGACCATGCGAATCGGACGGCCAGATCCCTTTGAAAAGGAGCCCGGCCATGAACCAAGACCTCGAACTGAACGCAGAGCGCCTGCAGGACGATCCCCTGATCCTGATCGTGCCGGGCCTGAACAACAGCAATCCGCAGCACTGGCAATCGCTGTGGGAAGCGCAGCGTGACGATTGTCACCGCGTTGATCTGGGCGGGTGGGACGATCCCCATCGCAATACCTGGATCAACAAGCTGAACCTGGCGATTCACCAGGCCGGGCGGCCGGTGGTGCTGGTGGCCCACAGCCTGGGCTGCCTGGCGGTGGCCTGGTGGGCGGAATACGAACAGCCGAGCTATGCCAACCCCGTGGTCGGTGCCTTGCTGGTGGCCCCGCCGGACGTCGACCGGCCGGGGGCGGACCCGCGGCTGGCCCGGTTTGGTGCCTGCCCGCGCAATCCGCTGCCGTTCCCATCCTTCCTCGCCGCCAGCCAGGATGATCATTACTGCAAGCTCAAGACCGCGCGGATGCTGGCGCGGGACTGGGGGGCGCGCTTCGCCTTTGCCGGGGCGATCGGCCACATCAATGCCGAATCCGGCATCGGTGACTGGGATTTTGGCAAGGTTCTGCTGGAACAGCTGCGGCGTGAACACCGCACGCGGGCGCAGCCAGTGCGGACCAGCTGGCGCAGCCAGGCGTCTTCGCCCGGGGTTGCATCCCTGGGTGCCTGACTTGCTGCCTGCCTGCCGCCCAGTGGATGGCAGGCGGGCAGCATCTTGCCGGAAACGCCGACGCAAGTCATTGAAGGCAGGTGCTGTCGCAAAAGACCCGCTACGCCATCCGGGCGATGCAACACCTGGCCGACCGATATGGGGAAGGGCCGGTGCAACTGGCCGAAATCTGCGAAAAACAGAAGATCCCCGCCAGCTTCCTGACCGTGATCCTGTCGGAACTGGGCCGGTTCGGCATTGTCGATTCGCAGCGCGGCAAGGATGGCGGGTACTGGCTGGCAATTGCGCCGGTGGATATAACCTATGGCGATCTGATCCGGGTGATGCGCGGATCGCTGGCCCTGGTGCCCTGCGCCAGCCGCTTCGCGCATGAAAAATGCAAGAACTGCCTGGAAGAAGGCGACTGCCGCACCCGTGCCCTGATGCTGCAAGTGCGGGACCGGACAGCCGAACTGCTGGATGGCGTGCGCCTGTCGGACCCGATTGAACCGGTCCCGGGCTTTACAGAAGATACTGCAAACTAACGCATTTTTGCAGGCAGCAAGCAAAACCACTGTCTGGCAAAGGGAAATTGCGCCCCCTGCCTTATTGTCAACAAAATCAGTTGAGAATAACAGGGCTGCAGCGACGACGGACTTGTCGCGCAATGGAGACCCTTATGCCGCGAGCTGACGAGAAGCTTGAGACAGAACCGCTGGGCGTGATCGCCGAAGCGCTGGGCCGCCTGCGTTATGGCGCGATCCAGCTGACGGTGCATGACGGTAAGGTCATGCAGATCGACGTCACGGAGCGCCGCCGCTTCGGCCACTGATCCACCCCCGCCAATTGCCATTGGGCGGGGCCCCAAACCACACAACAGGGACACCGCAGACCGGATCGCCGGATGCAGCGCCCGCTTTTTCCTGAAAGCGAGACCATGCACATCCAAGACTTCCGGCGAAATTACCTGCAGAATTTCAGAAATCTGCTTGCCGCATCCGCCGCCGCGATCATCTTGCCGGCCACTCCGGCGCTGGCCCAGTCGGGCCCGAACGATGCCCCCGCTGACGAACCGCAGGTCCAGGCTGATACCGCCACCACGGCGGAAGCCGCTGCCAGCAATGATATCCTGGTCACCGCCCGCCGCCGCGCCGAAGCGTCGCAGGACGTGCCGCTGGCGATCAGCGTGGTCGGCGGTGAAGCGCTCGACAACACCGGTTCGTTCAACGTCGGCCGCCTGCAGCAGCTGACCCCGACGGTGCAGTATTACAGCTCCAACCCGCGCAACACCTCGCTGTCGATCCGCGGCATCGGTGCGCCGTTCGGCCTGACCAACGACGGCTTCGAACAGGGCGTCGGCATCTATGTCGACGACATCTATTATTCCCGCGTTGCCTCGGCCACGTTCGACTTCCTCGACGTCGCCCAGATCGAAGTGCTGCGCGGGCCGCAGGGCACGTTGTACGGCAAGAACACCACGGCCGGCGCGATCAACATCACCACCAACCAACCGAGCTTCGATTTCGAAGGCAAGGCGGAAGTGACGCTGGGCAACCTCGGCTTCAAGCAGCTGAAGGCCGCGATCTCCGGCCCTGTTACCGAAAACGTGGCCGCGCGCCTGGCGCTGTCCGGCACCAGCCGCCGGGGCACCTTGTTCAATGTCGCCAGCGGCACCTACATCAACGAACAGGACAACATCGGCCTGCGCGGCCAGGTGCTGTGGCGCGCGTCGAGCGATGTGGACGTGACCCTGTCGGGCGATTTCAGCACCCAGGATCCGGAATGCTGCGGCACCGTGTTCGTCCGCACCGGGGCCACCCAGCGCCCGCTCAACCGCCAGTACGAAGCGCTGGCCGCGGCGCAGGGTTACCAGGTGGTCAGCCGCGATCCGTTCGAACGGCTGACCGACATCGATGCCGATCTGAACGCCGGCAACAAGATCGGCGGCGCGGGCCTGCGGGTGCGCTGGGATATTGGTGACGGCACCCTGACCAGCACCACGGCCTGGCGGTTTTGGGACTGGGTCCCGGCCAATGACCGCGATTTCACCGGATTGCCGATCACCACCAAGAGCCAGAACCCGTCGCAGCAGGACCAGTACACGCAGGAACTGCGCTACAACTATTCCAGCGGCCCGATCGATTTCGTGGTCGGCCTGTTCGGGTTTCACCAGACGGTCCGCACGCAAGGCACCGAAGCGCTGGGCACTGCGGCCAGCCGCTGGCTGCTCAACCCCGGCAATGTCCCCGCGGGGGCGACCGGTTGCGCCACGCCGACGACGCTCGCCTGCGATCCCAGCGTGCTGGACGGCGTGACTGCCTTCAACGAAATCCACCTCGACAACACCAGCGCCGCGCTGTTCGGCCAGGTCAGCTGGGAAGTGGTCCCGGGCCTGACGCTGCAGCCGGGCGTGCGCCTGAATTACGACAAGAAGGACGGACTGTACGAACGCCGCGTGTTTGACGGGGCGGGCAACCCCGTGCTGTTCCGCGATCCGGTGAGCGGCGCGCTGATCACCAATCCCCGCGTGGTGGCGCAGCGCGACGCGCTGACCCCGCAGCGGATCGAGCCGAGCTTTTCCGACTGGAACTTCAGCTACGATTTCACTGCCAGTTATGAAGTGCTGCCGGATGTGCTGGCCTATGCGACCTATGCCAAGAGCTTCAAGTCGGGCGGCATCAACCTGAATGGCGTGCCGAATGACGCGCAGGGCAATCCGCTGATTTCCGTGGGTGCGATCAAGCCGGAATCGGTCGATCATTACGAAGCGGGCATCAAGACGCAGTTCGGCGGCGGACTGGCCACATTCAACGTCGCGGCCTTCCGCACCGACATTGCCGATTACCAGGCGCTGGTGAATGCCGGGCAGGTCAGCACCACCCGCGGATACCTCGCCAATGCGGAAAAGGTCCGCACCCAGGGGATCGAGGCGGATCTGAACCTGCGGCCGAGCGATCGCTTCCGGGCCTATGTCAACGCGGCCTATACCGATGCCAAGTACATCAAGTTTACCGGCGCGCCGTGCCCGCCGGAACTTTCGGGCGGCGGCAGCGGGGCGGTAATCGCCGCGCCGGGTACTCCGGGCAACAGCCCGGCCAGCTGCGACATTTCCGGCCAGCCGATTGCCGGCGTGTCGAAGTGGAGCGTGTCCTATGGTGCGGAAGCCAACACCCCGGCCACGGTGCTGGGCAATGCGGGCGAGGTCTACCTGGGCTTTGACGGGAACCTGCGGTCGCGCTTCTCGTCCAATCCTTCGCCATCCGCCTACACCTGGATCGATGGCTATTCGCTGGCCAACTTCCGCCTCGGCTTCCGGTCGAATGAAGGGCTCAACATCTTTGGCTGGGTGCGCAACGCCTTCAATGAAAAGTTCTTCGAAATGCTCTCGGTCGCGCCGGGCAGCACGGGCCTGATCGCCGGCCAGCCGGGTGACCCGCGCACCTATGGCTTGACCATATCCAAACAATTCTGAACCCACTACTGACGTAACAGGGAGGACCTCCTCATGTTCGATTTCGGCGCCTTCACATTGGCAGACATTGCCCCGTTTATTGCAGTGGGCTTTGCCGCGCAGGTCATTGATGGCGCCCTGGGCATGGCGTTCGGCGTGATTTCCCAGACGCTGCTGGTCAGCGTGCTGGGGGTCCCGCCGGCCACGGCATCGGCCAGCGTCCACGTGGTGGAGATGTTCACCACGGGGACGTCCGGCCTCAGCCACATGGCTCATCGCAATATTGACTGGGGGCTGTTCAAGCGGCTGGTGCCCTTCGGCGTGTTGGGCGGGGTGGTCGGGGCCTATGCCCTGTCCAACATCGACGCCTCGGTCGCCCGGCCGTTCATCATGGTCTATCTGACCGGGATCGGCTTTTACCTGCTGTACCGCGCCCTGCGCCTGAAAAAGCCGGAATTTGGCGATCCGAAGTATACTCGTCCGCTGGCCATGGCTGGCGGGTTCCTGGACGCGGCCGGTGGCGGCGGCTGGGGGCCGGTGGTCACGTCCAACCTGCTGGTCCAGGGTAGCGATCCGCGCAAGACCATCGGCACGGTCAACGCGGCGGAATTCCTGATCACGACGGCAATTTCCGCCGCCTTCATTGCCAACCTCGGGCTGGCAGCCTTCACCGTGGCGGTGGGCGGCCTGATCATCGGCGGGGTGGTGGCGGCACCGTTCGGCGCGATGCTGGCCAAGCGGATCCCGGCGCGCACCCTGCTGCTGGCGGTATCGGTGGTACTGATCCTCACCAGCGTGTTCAGCATCTACAAGGCCTGGCCGATCTTCTGAACGGCCACTTGCTGGTAGGGAAACGGGGCGGCCGCAGCCGCCCCGACTGGCTGGCGCTTACTTCGCTTCCGGCAACAGCACCCCGCCGGTGCTGAGCGGGCGCACCGTATTGCGGAAGTTGGCGAGGTAGCCGGTTGCTTCGTAGACAAAGCCGGGGCCGTTGCGGCGGCTGAGTTCATCGGCCGGGACGTCCACGTCGATGCTGCGGTTGGCCACCGAAATGCGGATCACGTCGCCGTCGCGGACCTTGCCGATCGGGCCGCCGGTGGCCGCTTCGGGTGACACCTCGGCCACGGTCAACCCTTTCAGGCACAGGCCCGAAAGCTGCCCGTCGGTGACGAAGGCGGTGGTCTTGGCCAGGCCTGCGGCGTCCAGCGCGAACAGGATCACGCTGGCCCCGCCGCCCATTGCCGGGCCGCCTTTCAGGCCCTGGTTGCGGGCCACGATCACGTCGCCTGCCTTGACCTCGCCATCCTCGATCGCCTGCAGGCAATCGTTGGAATCTTCGAACACCTTGGCCGGGCCGGTGAATTCTTCCGGGCGCGAACCGTCGCGGATGCCCAGGCGGACCACCGCGCTGGTGGCGAAACCGCCGCTGAGGATGGCGATGGCGGGGCCTTCGCCCACCGGATCATCCATCGCGTGGATCACGTCGGGGCCGGGGATCACGTAATGATCGAGGTTTTCGGCCAACGTCTTGCCGGAACAAGTCATCACCGAAGTGTCGATCCGCCCTTCCAGCCGTTTAAGGATGGCGCGGGCACCGCCGGCATCCTCGAACTGTTCGATCCGCACGTGGCCGGTCGGGCGCACGGCGGACAGCACCGGTACGTCGCCCATTTCTTCCCACAGCTTGAAGATGTCGAGATCCAGCTCCGCTTCCACCGCGGTGGCCTGCAGGTGCTTGATCGCGTTGATCGATCCGCTGACGGCCAGCACCGTGGCAATCGCGTTGCGGAACGCCCCTTCGGTCAGGATCTGGCGCGGGCGCAGGTCTTCCGCCACCATTTCCACGATCCGCCGGCCAGCGGCGCGGGCATTTTCCTGCATCTTCGGGCTGTTGCCGCGCACCGGCGCATGGCCGGGCAGGGCCATGCCCAGCGC
>JBARAF010000157.1:0-6966 GCA_049791695.1 Croceibacterium sp. | reverse complement strand
CCTGTCCGCTTCGGCTCTCGCGGTCTTGGCACCGGAAGGGGCCGAGATCCTCGGCCAACCGCTGGTCGACCTTTTCGAAACCGTGGCTGCAGGTTCGGAAGACCGGAGTGAACGTCCGATCAGCTTCTTGTTGGGCACCCGCAACCGGTTTGCCGATCTGGTCGTCCGGACCAAGGGTTCCGCGGACAGCGAATGCCACTTGGCCTTGTCGGGTCGCCCGCAGTTTGATGGCCACGGCCAGTTCCTCGGTTATCGTGGCAGTGCCAAGGATGTCAGCGACAGCTTTGAACGCCAGCGCGATGAACAGCGTTTGGCGCAGTTTGATTCCCTTACCGGCCTGTCCAATCGTCATCGCATGGCCCGGCGCCTGGCTACGGTGATGACGGCGTACAAGGCGGCAGGGCGCAGTTGCGCGCTGTTGATGCTGGATCTCGATCGGTTCAAGCAGGTCAATGATACCCTTGGCCACCCCGCCGGGGACGAACTGTTGCGGCAGGTGGCGCAACGCTTGCAGCGCATCATCCCGACCACCGGCGAAGTCGGTCGGCTGGGCGGCGATGAATTCCAGGTCATCCTGCCGGACATGGATGATCGCGGGCGGCTGGGTGAACTGGCGCATCAGATCATCCAGATGCTCTCGCAACCCTATTCGATTGATGGCAGCCGCGCGATTATCGGCACCTCCGTCGGTATTGCCGTTGCCCCGTACGACGGGATTTCACCGGAAGAACTGATCAAGAGCGCCGACATGGCGCTGTATGCCGCCAAGGGCGGTGGGCGCGGGCAATACCGGTATTATTCCAACGAGTTGCAGGCGACTGCGCACAAGCGGCGCGCAATCGAGGAGGACCTGCGCGACGCCTTGGCCAATGGCGAATTGCAGGTTTACTACCAGCCGGTCGTCCGGGCAGAGGATGGCCGTGTCGGCGGGTTCGAGGCCTTGCTGCGCTGGGATCATCCGGATCACGGCTGGATCAGTCCGGGCGTATTCATGCCCGTGGCAGAAGAAACCAACCTGGTTTGCACAATTGGCGAATGGGTGCTGCGCCAGGCCTGTGCCGATGCCGCCGGCTGGCCGGGTGACATTTGCGTGGCCGTGAATATTTCGGCAATCCAGTTCATGAACGACGGGCTTTGCGCCGTCGTGGCTCATGCCCTTGCCAGCACCGGGCTGCCACCGGCGCGGCTGGAACTGGAAATCACCGAAGGCGTGTTTATGGGCGAGAGCGCGGAGGTGGATCGCGTGTTCGACCGGCTGAAACGGCTGGGCGTAAAACTTGCGCTGGATGATTTCGGGACTGGTTATTCCTCCCTCGGCTACTTGCGCCGCGCTCCGTTCGACAAGATCAAAATCGATCAGGGTTTCGTGCGCGGCTGCACGGAACAGGACAATGCCAATTCCGCGATCATCGCCGCCATTGTCAGCCTGGCCCAGGCGCTGGACATGGAAACCACCGCTGAAGGGGTGGAAACGATGGACGAACTGGCGCTCGTTCGCCAGCGTGGCGCGACCAACGTGCAGGGCTTCATCTATTCAGCAGCCGTGTCGCAGGACCAGGTCCAGGCGCGCCTGGAAAGTGGCCAGTTCGAATACGAACCGATCGGCCCGGAACGCTATCGCGCCGAACGCCGGACGCAGTTCAGGCGGGTGGGGGTGATCCACGAAGATCATCACTATCAGGTCACCTTGCGCAATCTTTCGCGCACCGGGGCGATGATTGAAGGCTTGCTGGAAGTGCCGGTGGGGACCGAGCTGGTGCTGGACCTGGGCGAAGGGCAGTTGGCCGTGGCCGTAGTGCGCCGGTCGTTCAATGCAACCCAGGGACTGGAATTCGAAACCCAGCTGATCAGTGACGGGGCTGACGGCCTTTGCACCCGTCACCGCATCTCACCCTACATGCTGGCTGCCGCAGGAATGCCGCTGCAATCGCTTCCGGCGGGCCATTACCAGATCCCGAAAGGGCCGGGCGGAGGGATGGCCAGGGCGCGGTTTTTGCAGGTGGAATGCGGACCTTCCCCAAGGGGATGATTCTCCCCTGCTGACAGAGGGGAAAGGCGCGGCTAGAGGCGGGGGATGAGTACTGAACAGTCCCTGATCCGCAACTTCTCCATCATCGCGCATATCGACCATGGCAAGTCGACCCTGGCCGACCGGCTGATCCAGTTCACCGGCGGGCTGACCGACCGCGAAATGAGCGAGCAAGTCCTTGATAACATGGATATTGAGCGCGAACGCGGGATCACCATCAAGGCCCAGACGGTGCGCCTGTCCTACCCCGCGAAGGACGGCAAGACCTACGAGCTGAACCTGATGGACACCCCCGGCCACGTCGACTTCGCCTACGAAGTCAGCCGCAGCCTGGCCGCCTGCGAAGGCGCGCTGCTCGTCGTCGACGCGGCGCAAGGGGTGGAAGCGCAGACGCTCGCCAACGTTTACCAGTCGATCGAGCATGACCACGAGATCGTCCCCGTCATCAACAAGATCGACCTGCCCGCCGCCGAACCGGAAAAGGTGAAGCAGGAAATCGAGGACGTGATCGGCCTCGACGCCAGCCAGGCGGTCCTCACCAGCGCCAAATCGGGCATCGGCATCGGCGAAGTGCTGGAAGCCGTTGTCACCCGCATCCCCCCGCCGAAAGGCGACGCCAAGGCCCCGCTGAAGGCGATGCTGGTGGACAGCTGGTACGATCCCTACCTCGGCGTGGTCATCCTCGTCCGCGTGATCGACGGTGTCCTGAAAAAGGGCCTGCCGGTCAAATTCATGCAAGGCGGTACCGAACACCTGGTGGACCGCGTCGGCTGCTTCACCCCCAAGCGCACCGACCTCGAAGACCTCGGCCCCGGCGAAATCGGCTTCATCACCGCGCAGATCAAGGAAGTGGAACAGGCCCGCGTCGGTGACACGATCACCACGGTGAAGGGCGGCGCGACCGAGGCTCTGCCGGGGTACAAGGAAGTTCAGCCGGTGGTGTTCTGCGGGATGTTCCCGGTCGACGCCGCCGATTTCGAAAAGCTGCGCGAGAGCATCAGCCGCCTGCGCCTGAACGACGCCAGCTTCAGCTTCGAAATGGAAAGCAGCGCGGCCCTCGGCTTCGGCTTCCGCTGCGGCTTCCTCGGCCTGCTGCACCTGGAAATCATCCAGGAACGGCTGACCCGCGAATATGACCTGGACCTGATCACCACCGCCCCCAGCGTGGTCTATCGCATCCAGCTGCGCGCCAGCCGCACGGATGACGCGCGCGAGATCCTGCTGCACAACCCGGCCGATTACCCGGATCCCAGCCGGATCGAACAGATCGACGAACCGTGGATCAAGGCGACGATCTACACCCCGGACGAATACCTCGGCTCCATCCTGAAACTGTGCCAGGACCGACGCGGGATCCAGACCGACCTGACCTACGTCGGCGGCCGCGCCCAGGTCAGTTACGAATTGCCGCTGAACGAAGTGGTGTTCGATTTCTACGACCGTCTGAAATCCATCAGCCGCGGCTATGCCAGCTTCGATTACGAACAGATCGGCCTGCGCGAAGGCGACCTGGTGAAGATGGGCATCCTGGTGAACAACGAACCGGTCGACGCGCTCAGCATGATCGTCCACCGCAGCGTGGCCGAAGCCCGCGGCCGCCACATGTGCGAACGGCTGAAAGACCTGATCCCGCGCCACCTGTTCAAGATCCCGATCCAGGCCGCCATCGGCGGCAAGGTCATCGCCCGCGAAACCATCGCCGCAATGCGCAAAGACGTGACCGCCAAGTGTTATGGCGGCGACATCAGCCGCAAGAAGAAGCTGCTCGACAAGCAGAAGAAGGGCAAGGCGCGGATGCGGGAGTATGGCAACGTGTCGATCCCGCAGGAGGCGTTTATTGCCGCGCTGCGGATGGGTGAGGAGTGAGAGAAGCCCGGCGCAAGAGCTTAGCAGCCAGAGACCTGCGCAAGGCATCCATGTCTACACTCGCGCTTGACAGGAAGGTCTGCGCGCTTTCGCCGCAGTGTCATAGAATGAGCTGGTCCCCGGATCAGGGAGGGATTCGATGAAAAAGCCGACGATGGTTTCGTTGTTTACTGGTTGCGGAGGGCTCGATTTGGGCCTTGAACAAGCAGGATTCGAAACAGTCTTCGCGAACGAGATTGAACCCTACGCATGTGAATCTTTGCGGGCGAACCGGATTCTACGGGCGTTACCTCCCGAAAAGTTTGATGAATGGTTCGATGAGCAAATTCTTCGGCAAAGATGCTACAAAGGAGTGCTGCCGGTTGAGCATGTTCGCCTGCGACGTCGACTGTTGTCAGCATTCAAAGAAGGTATCTATTACTTAAACAATGCGTACATCAGTGAGCGAGATATTCGTTCGTTGTCTGCTTCAGATGTACTCGAGAAAACCGGGGCTAAGCGCGGAGAAATAGACCTTGTTGCTGGTGGCCCTCCGTGCCAGCCGTTCAGCCGAGCAGGTAAACGGGAGCTCGTCGAAAGCGACACAGGACAGCTTTTCCTAGACTTTGTTCGTATCATCAAGGGTGTCCAACCTCGATGGTTCTTATTTGAAAACGTCAAGGGCTTGGTTTTGCACAAAGCCGACGTTGCCAGTCGCAAATGCGCAAAATGTCACTATGCTGAGATTGTGCCTTTTTCTGATCGCGACGGACTAAAAGCCGAGGTTGAAGTTACAATTTTGTGTCACAATTGTGGTATTATTGGAGATCATGAAGTAATATGGGATAAGCGTAGGGCGGGGTCTTTGGATATTATACGCAGTGAGTTCGAGAGATGCGGATATAAATGCTCGGCTAGAATACTCGATGCTTGCTGATTTTGGCGCTCCCCAACATCGCGAGCGACTATTCATTGTGGGTTCCCGCGACGGAGAGGATTTTGAATGGCCGTTAACTACGCACGAAAATCCTTCGAGGCGGGGTACGCCAACGCTTTTTGATACTATGAATTTGCATAAGCCAGCTTGGCGAACCATGAACGATGTTCTGTATGGCAACGGCCATTGGCGATACGGGGAGCTTGACTCCAGCCAAGCTGTCCTTTGGGTTAAAAATGTAGTTCGGCCGCACGATGAACCGGTTACCTGGTCACTGGAGCGTCCATCTCCCACGATAGGTGCGCATCAGGCCGCTAAGCTAGCTATTGCACCATATGGTGTCCCTGATGCTCAATTATTCCGCCAGCAATGGCATGTCCTTGGACGTCGGCAGGGTGATACACCGCCAGTAGACGTCGAACATGAGTACCTTAGCGATGAAGAATTGTTGGCGTTGCAAACATTTCCGACTTCTTGGTATTTGCACGGAACAAGGATGCAGCGAGCCTTCCAAATCGGCAATGCTGTGCCGCCGCAACTTGCCAAAGTAATGGGAGATGCAATCCTTAAGGCTATGATGCACAAAGAATCTGCGTCACCTCTAGAATCTGAGAAGACGCATGAACAACGCTACGCTTCCCGTATTTAATCCTGATGAGTTTCAGAGAGCGAATATACTTTTGGCTTCTCGCGTTTCGGAGATGATGGGCCGAAAGCTGGAAGAAGGTGATTGGTCGCAAGTCTATTGTGCGGCCAAGGGGATCCCGTTGGCGGGTTGGAGCAATACCGACATTGACGTAATGTTCGGTCATCTGGGCATTGAGCATAAAGCCATATGTCGAAAGGCTATGCAGCCTATAAAAGACTCTTGCGGAACTACGATTATGCATCCAGCTGGAACGCGCGCAATTCGCATTCCTGCAGAAGAAGATGCGACAAAGGCGGCACGCGACGTACTTCGTCAATACTGAGATTTAATAAAACGTCGGCGCACGTTCGTCGATGTTCTAAACCAGTTCCATCATGGAGTTTATACCCGGGCGGAAGCTGTTCTTATATTGCAAGAACGTGTCGCTGGTTTGAGCAAGGCTAGCGCGGAAAAGCGCGTTCCCCCAGCACCCTTGCCCGTCACGGAGAAACTCATTGAGCCTGACCTCCGTATAGGATGGCTTCTCTGGCAGGATACATTGAGGGAGTTCCTGTATTTTGAGGAGGCAATGGTTATTCCCGACCCGGGAAATTATATTGCCCGCTGGAATGTGCGTCCCGGGGGCGGCTCTCGTATCGGAAGTCGAAACTTGTGGATTTATGAGGAAAGCACCGGGGATAAGCATTTCTCTGTGACAACCGAGGCGGGGGCGAAGATTCAGCCGTATTTTCGTGTTCCCGGACCTAACGATCCTAATCTTTACCATTTTGTCGTGCAAGGGGAGGACGCGGGCAACGGTCTGGTTCGTGTTTGGATTACTCACAGTACGGCAGGTTTGCTTAGGCAATCTCTCGGTAGCCTGGATCCTTCGGACATTGCGAAAGCGATTGAAGAGGTTCGTCTTGAAGAAGAAAAGAGAGAGGAAAGGTCTGATATATTTGGAGTTCTTGCGGTCGAAGTGTTGATTCCCGCCCCATCTTATGAAAAACTTAAGCAAATATTCGATGGGGTAAGTGATGAGCATAACTTCAAGCAACTTACGGCCTTGCTGATGAACTAGGTTATCTATACATTGCAGATTTATCTCGAATAATCCTTTCAAGTTTCTATTTAAGAGAATATAATTCCATTTAATAATGGCCTTTATGCGCGTTCTAATTTCGCCAGATAATCGTTTGTGCTTACGGAAGCGCATGAGATAACACGGGCGTCGACGCTCCCCCATCACCCCCATTCCCCCTTCAACCGCCTGACGCGCGGGCCGACTTTCGGCCAGTCTTCCTGCGGCGGGGCGGGTTTGCGGCGGTGGGCGTTCCAGTCTTCCGGGGGTTCGGGGTTGGCGAGGCGGTCGGCTTCGTCCTGTTCCTTGGGGGCGTGGCTTTCCTCGATGTCCTCCAGCGCGCCGGCGACCCAGTGGGCGTGGCCGGCGGCTTCGTCTTCCGCCTCGGCTGCCTTGTACGCATCGTAGAGCGCGCGGGTTTGTGGGGACATGGCTTCGAGCCAGGC
>JBARAF010000156.1:0-3234 GCA_049791695.1 Croceibacterium sp. | reverse complement strand
GTTATAACCTTAGCTGTCAGTGGAATCGTGGTGAGCATATCGCGGCCATAAGGCCGCCATGCCCCTGCCGTGTTTGCAAGGACTACGACCTCCAAAACAAAAAAGGCCGCCCCGTGGGGCGGCCTTTCGTGTGTCCGATTGGTCGGTCAGGCTCAGTAATAAATGCCGAGCGTGAAACCGATGGCGCGACCGCAGAACAGCACGATCAGCCAGAAAAACAGCGACAGGCCACCGGCCAGCTTCGCGCCGCCCGGCAGTTCGACGCTGCTGTCCCAGTTCGCCACCGACTTGAAGGTGCTGAAGTGGAAGAACAGCATGTTCAGGCCGGCTGCGGCCAGGAACACCAGCTTCACCAGGAAGTACGGGTTGACCATGTAAGTGCTGGCCTTGCTGACAAACAGCAGGAGGCCGGTAATGGCCGCCAGGATGAAGGCGCCCCAAGTCCACTTCAGCGTGTCATCCGACAGCTGGGTGACGCGATAACGCATCCCGGCCCAGCCGAGCAGGCGCAGGTCGACGATGAAGATGGTGCCGATCACGGTGATCAGCGCGATCACATGGATCGTTTCAAGGAACGGAAAGGCCCAGGTGGATTCGGCAATGGACACGCCCAGCGAGGATGCCTCGATCGACTGCCAGATGGAAAGTGGTTCAGTAGTCATCGATTCCCCCCTTAAACCGGCGTGTAGGCGATCCAGCGACCGCAGAAGATCATGATGATCCAGCAGACACTGATCAGGATTGCCACGCCACGGCCGGAAGCCGGAACGCCGTTATCATTGCGAGCGAGGCCCTTGAGATAGGCCTGGATCAACAGGATGGTCAGGATGACCACGATCATCTTCAGCCAGAAGACCGGGTTGATCAGTTCGCGCACCGGTTCGGCCACGATCATCAGCAAGCCGGTGAGGGCCAGGGTCAGCAACGAATACCAGATCACCTTCGAGTACCGCTTTTGCGTATCAGCGAAGCTGATCCCGGTGCCGGCCATGTTATAGACCTTTGCATGGATCATCAGGATCGACCCGGTCGCCATCGACAATGCGATGATGTGGATCACCTGAATTACGGGAATGGCCCAGAACTGGCTGACCAGCGCCGCATTGGCCTTGGTCGTGCCAATCCACAGCGCAAGTTCGACCAGTTGAGTGGTCCGCAACCACTCCGCCAGGTTATAAGTTAAGTCACCCATCAGAGAAATCTTCCCCCAGTTTGGTTGCCGCGCAACGGAACATCAGTGCCGGGCCTTCATCCCGCACGCTTTGATCCTGCGCAAAGACGGACGGGCGCATCAACCTTGCGCAAGCCCCCGCGTCAAGCCCTTTTGATTGACTTAGTCCGGCGACCGCGCCGGTCTCTCCGGCCCGCTTGCGCCCGTGCCTGCCCGCCCCGTTCGCGGAATGCCAGAAAATTACGGTAACCGGCGGGTTACAGCAAGGTTACCAGGCTGCCCCTCGCGGCACGGGCAGCGCTGCGCTTCCCTGTGTGCAGCCGCGCCTGCCGCGATCCCTATATAGTAGCCAAGTCGCTGAGCAGGGTGGATATTTACAGAGCGTCAAAATTCGGGCGAATCGCCTGCCGCGTCGCCAAGTCACGGAACAGGCCCGCATGGCCACCCGCATCCGATTCGCGGCCAGATTGACTCTGGCGCGATTCGCGCCGCCCTGGCCGCAAGCACCCGCCGATCCCCGCCCGACCGCAATAATGATTCGTTTTGTAAATCAATTTCCTCACCAGCCGGGCACGACAGGCCATTGTCAAAAGTCCCCCGCCTCACTAGGACAGAATCAACAAGCGCGGTCCGGCGGGCACGGATCGCGTACAAATTGAGGTTTGGCGGGAGGAATACGAGATGCGCGTCGCGAAAGGCCCAGTCCTGGCGACCCTTCTGGCGTTGGGGGCCAGCCATGCTGCCATTGCGCAGCAGTCCATCCCCGATGGGGACTGGCGCACGATCAATCGCGATCTTGCGTCCACCCGCTTTTCGCCCCTGGCAGAGATCAACCGCACCAACGTGACCCGGTTGCAGGAAGCGTGGTCCTACCCCTTCCGTTCGGTCAACACGGCCGTGCCGGTGGTGGTCGATGGCATCATGTATTTCCCGGCCGGCCAGCGCGTCGTCGCGCTTGATGCCGATACCGGACAGGAAAAGTGGGTTTTCCAGGTCCCGCAACCGGCACCGCAGGCCGGACAGCAGCAACAGGGCCCGGGCGGGCGCAATGCCTCCACCCGCGGCGTCGGCTACTGGCCGGGTGATGCGAAGACCCCGGCGCGTGTGCTGGTGATGGCCGGCAACGCAATGTTCGCCATCGACGCCGCCACCGGGCAGGCTTCCGCCGGGTTTGGCCAGGGCGGGATGATCGAAGTCGGCGTGGCCTATGGCGGTTCCGTCACCGTGGCAGACAATGTTGCCATCATCGGTGCAGCCACGCTGGAAAACCCGATTGGCGTCCCCGGCAACCCGCGCGCGTTCGACGTGCGCACCGGGGCCAAGCTGTGGGAATTCCAGACCGTTGCCCAGCCCGGCCAGCCCGGTGGCGACACCTGGGGCCGTGGCAATATCGGCCGGTCGGGCACCAATATGTGGGCTTTTTCCGCCCCGGTCGATCTGGCCCGCGGCATCGCGATCCTGCCGATCAGCGGCCCGGCGGCGAATTATTACGGCGGCGACCGCCCCGGCGACAACCTTTACGGCAATTCACTGGTCGCGGTCGATCTGCACACCGGCAAGTACAAGTGGCATTACCAGACGGTCCATCACGACATCTGGGATACCGACGTTCCCACGGCCGGCCCGCTGATTGAAGTCGGCACCGGGCGCAATCGCCATCCGGTGATTACCCATGTCGGCAAGTCGAGCCTGTTCTACGTGCTGGATCGCACGACCGGCCAGCCGGTCCTGCCGGTGGAAGAACGCGCCGTCCCCGTGGGTGACGTGCCGGGCGAATATTACAGCCCGACCCAGCCGATCCCGGTCAAGACCCCGCCGCTCAGCCGCGTCAGCCTGACGTTTGATGACCTGGTGACTGCGGCCGATACCAACGCGGAACACGCCAAGGCTTGCCTGGCGATGTGGGACAAGGCCGGCGGCTATCTCAATTTCGGGATTTTCACCCCGTTCTACCTGCACCGGAAGGGTGAGCCGCCCCGCTCCACCATCCAGCTTCCCGGCGGCACCGGTGGGGTCAACTGGGGTGGTGCTGCGGCGGATCCGACGACCGGCCTCGTCTATGT
>JBARAF010000155.1:0-1750 GCA_049791695.1 Croceibacterium sp. | reverse complement strand
GCGCGTATCACGTTCTGCGGCTTGGCTGGCGGTGGAGTGGGCGCTGCTGTTGCCGGGCTGCTGTTGCTGCTGCGGCTGGGCCTGCGGTTGCGGCTGGCCCTCGGCGGAGAGGAACTGGCCCCCTTCGGCGCCAACGGCGGCACTGATAGCGCGGTGTGCTTCGGGCGTGGCCGCGGCCAGTTGCACCGTCAGCGCGCCATCGGCCTTCTGGTTAAACCGCAAGGACAGCTCGCCGAATTCGGCATGGTCGATCGAAAGCGTGGCGTTTGCCGGTGCCAGGGCTTCGCGAGCGGCGGACAGGCGATCGACGATGGTCGCCAGATCCTGTCCGGCGGCGGAGAGGGCCTGCGCGGCGGCCTGGACCGGCATCAGCGGAAAGGGGGTGGCGGCATCGGACATGATGGGAGCTGCCATCAGCGGGGCTGGCTGGGCGAGGTGGGCGGTCGCGACCGGAATCTTCGCGGAGGGGCGCGGGCGCGTTTCTGCCGGGGCCAGTTCGGCCACCAGGGGGGCGGCCAGCGACTGCTGCACATTCGCGGGCAGCGGGGCGATTTGCGGCTGCGGCGCGGCACCTTCCTTCGCCAGCGGAGCCACCGGCTGGGGTGCCATTTGCAGCATCACCTTGGGTGCGCTGTCTTGCGAGACAGACAAGGCAGGCAAGGCAGGCGTGCCGAGAGAGGTCGGCACGGCAGGCGAGGCAGGTACGACCGGCAGGGCAGGTGAGGCAGGCGTCGCGGGTGAGGCGGGCGAAGCAGGCACGGAGGCGGTGCTGGTCTGGACCGGCAGTTCGCGCTGCATCATGGATGCGGTCGCGGTTGGCAGGGTGGGCGACGCGGTGGTGCCAGTGCCATTCGCCACCACGGACACCGTAGGGACAGGAAGCGCCGGAACGGGAACCAAGCCCGGCAGGATTGGCGCGGTGAGAACCTCGCCAGTGGCAACAGGCTCATCCGGCTCCGGCTTGGCCAGTTCGCCCGGTTCGTCATCCCCGGCGGGCAGCGCGTTGCCGGACGGCAAGGGCAACGGCAGGATCTTGCCGCTTTTGCCGGGAAGGGCAGCGGGCTTGCCGGTGGCGGCAAGGGTCAGGCCCAGCAGGGCGGGATCAACCTTGGTTTCGGTTTCGCTGGGAGCCGTATCCTCGCCTGCCTTTTCCGGCCCCGAACTTCCGAGCGCCAGCGCGGCGAACAAGGCGGAAAAGTCCGCCCCGGCGGCAGGCACGTCACCCTTCGGCCCCTTGGGGGCGGCGGGGGAGAGCAGGGAGAGGAATGAATTTGCGAGGATCATCAGGGCCGCCAATCGGAGTGTTCTGGCAATCCCTATTCAACAACCGTGCCAACCTTGCGGACGGGCGTGTTTTCCGGGCGTAGCAGCCGTTCCAGCAGCGCCCTGTGCGCATCACGGCGCTGGTCTTCGGCGCGCTGGCGGCGGCGTTCGGCACTGGCCAGGTCGCGCATGCGTGATTCCGCTTCGGCGCGGGCTTGCCCGGCCTGGGCATCGGCGGTGCGGCCAAGCTGGCGCAATTGCACCCCCATCACCGCCGCGCTGCGCAGCTCCGCCGCGTCGCCAGCATGATCGCGCAAGGCGTAAAGCTGGGCGAGCGAGCGGGTTTTTTCGGAGAGCTGTTCCAGCCGCTGGCGCACGGCCTGGGCCTGGTGCGCGGCATCGGCGGCCTGGCGCTGTTCCACCGAACGGACCCGTTCGATCAGTCGCAGCCGTTTCAGCCGCCGCTTGTCTTCAGTCATGGCCGACC
>JBARAF010000154.1:0-2072 GCA_049791695.1 Croceibacterium sp. | reverse complement strand
AGGCCACGGTGAACACCACCGCCCAGTACTGCACTGCTGCCCTGACTATCCGCATCGTGGCCTGGCCCTTTGCCTCTGCGGGCAGGGTACCATGGTTTGGCGCGGGGGTGGTGCGTCACTCACTCCGCCCGCGCGGGGAGCCCAATTCTCCCGCGCCCCGCCGCACCCGGCCTTGATTGCGGCTGGGCCGCCCCCATTTCCGGCACGCGGGAAGATGAGGAGAATTGCCGATGCGCAGCGAAGCCCAGGTGGCGGCGATGCAATGTCCCGTGTGCCATGTCCCGCTCGCCATGAGTGACCGCCAGGGAATCGAGATCGATTACTGCCCGCAATGCCGGGGTGTCTGGCTGGACCGGGGCGAACTGGACAAGATTATCGAACGCAGCGCGCCGCAGGTGGCGCCCGCGCCGACCGCTTCGGTGCCGCCCAGCGCGCCGCGCCCGCCCCAGCCGCAATCCGGCAACTATGGCCATGACAGCGGTCATTTCGGCCATCAGTCCGCGCAGCATTACGGCCACAAGCCGTACAAGAAGCGCAAGAGCTGGCTGGAAGACATCTTCGACTGAGGCCGGTTTGGCTGAGCGCCCGCGTCGGTCGAGTGGCGGGCGCTTTCCTGTTCCCTTGCGCGCGCCGCGGTGCGACACTGCGAGCGACGCGGCCCACCCGCCGCGCGCGCATTGGACAGGAGAATTTCCATGATCCGTTCTGCCATCCGTTCCACCCCTATCCTGCTGGCATCGGCGCTGGCCCTCGCCCTGGCCGGCTGCGGGGAGAAGGAAGAAACCACCTTTGAACCGGGCGCGACCGATCTCAGCGGCAGCGAACTGAAGGTCGAACCGCAAAGGCCGGGCGAAGTGCCGGTCAACGTGCCGGAAGTGCCGATGAAGGCGGTGCCAGATGCCAGTGCCTCTGCCAGCGCCTCGGCCAGCCCCACACCCACCTCGGAATAAGCCGCATTTTCCTGCTCACCGGTCGCCTGTCATAGTGGCCGGTGATCTGCGTTGCCGCCCCCTTTGTCCCTCGCCTCGCCAAGCCCCTTGCGGGGCCCGGCGGCGTGGCTGGCGGAAGGTCACACCCGGGGTTGCGGCTTTATCGGCCAGGTCCCTGCCGGCGTGGGATAATCCGGCCAGGGGCGGGCTGCGCATTATCGCCGTTCTGCGTCAACGGCCGACGAACAGGAACGCCGCCGCCGCCATGATGCAGGCGAAGGCCGCTAGGTGCCGCCAGCTGACCGCTTCGCCCAGCACGAACACCATGAACAGGCCGAACACCGTCAGCGCGATGGCTTCCTGCACGATCTTCAGCTGCCCGGCGCTCCACCCGCTGGCAAAGCCGATCCGGTTGGCGGGGACGGCCAGTGCGTATTCCACCCCGGCCAGCAGCCAGCTGATCAGGATCACCCAGCCGAGCGGGCGGGCATTGGCGGCATCCGGCCCCCCTTTCAGGTGCCAGTACCAGGCCGTGGTCATGAAAATGTTCGACAGGGTCAGCAGGGCGATGGTTGGCATGGGCGGCATCCTGCCGCGCCGCCGGGCAGACGGCAACCGGGCCTTAACCCCGCGGCGCTATGCCGGGGCCATGCTGCGCAAATACAACAATATTTTCCGCAGCCGCTGGAAAGCGGTCACCTGGGCGGTGGGGGTCATGCTCACGGCTTATTGTACCGTGCCCAGCGTGGATGAAACCGAAGCCGAATTGCAGGCTAAAGCAGACCCGGGCGGTTATGGACAGCCGCACAAGAACCCCTGGGCCAAGGAAGCGCCCGGCGCGAATTAACCCGCCGCGCCGCACCAGTTGCCGCGGCGGCCCTGCCAGGTTTCGGCCAGCCCGGCCCGCACCAGTTCCGCCCCCAGGCTGCGCCCGGCACGGGTGACGGTGCGCAGCAGGCGGCCATAACGGTCCTTGTCACGGCCATCGGGGGCAGGCGACAGGGTGAAGGGGCCGCTGGCCAGCAGCGCCTGCAACCGCAAGGTCGCCGCCCGGCCCAGCTCCGCCTCGCGCGGGCAGGCCGGCTGGCTGGTTTCCGGCGTGTTGATATCGGCAATGCGCACCTTCTCCCCCCGGTACCAGAA
>JBARAF010000153.1:0-2452 GCA_049791695.1 Croceibacterium sp. | reverse complement strand
GCGACAGAGGGGGAAACGGCGGTGGTGGCAATCGCTTGCGGCGGGCGCATGGCCGGGCTCGGCACCGGGCGGGTGGCCGCTGGCGCGGGGGCCGGTGCCTGGGTGCCAAGATCGACGGCGGCCAGCTGCGTGGCGCGAACCGAGTCGGCTTCCTGTCGCAATTGTCCGGCCAAGGCCACGCCTTGCTGGCGCTGGGCCATCGGGATGTGCTGGTCCATCTGGGTCAGCGCCTGCCCTGCCTGTGGCAGGCCACTGGCATTGGCCAGCGTGACCAGAGCATAGGCACGCACCGGATCACGCGGCAGCAGGTCACCGTTGAAATGGGCAATGCCCAGCAGGTACTGGGACCGGGGATCGCCGCGCTTGGCCGCGTCCTGTACATAAGGCATCGCCGCTTCGCGCCGCCCGTCCTGGAACAGCATCAGGCCGTAGGTATCGGCTGCCTGCAAATGGCCGGCGGCAGCGGCACGGGCGTACAACGCCTCGGCCCGCTTGCCATCAACCGCCACGCCCCGGCCCAGGCGATAGGCCTGGCCAAGGTTGAACATTGCATCGGCATCGCCCGCGGCGGCGGGCGCTTCCCATTCACGCACGGCGGCGGTGTAATCGCCCCGGCTCCAGGCATCGACCCCGGCTTTCACATCGGCCTGCGCGGGGGATGCGGCCATCATGGCCGCCGTCAGCGCGGTGCATGCCAACAGCTGCCTGCCCGGCACTTGCCTGAATGTCCTGAGCGGCATTGCCACCATTCTCCGCAACACGTGCCCCCCGATACGGAGAGACGACCCCGCGCAAGGTACGCTGCCATAGTAAACGCCGCCTTAGCAAAGACCAATTTCGCCAATGGTCCAATTTGGGCCCGCAATTTGTTGCGTCGGAAATTGCAGCGGGGCGGCGCTCTTAACCCAAAATTTAGGGTGATCTGCGAAGCCATGCGGAGGAAGAGCCGCAATCTCCATGATTTCGGCATGTATCTATCAGGGGGAATGGTCCTTGCGCGTTCTGGCATTGGCTTCACAAAAGGGTGGTTCAGGAAAGACCACACTGGCCGGGCACCTTGCGGTGCAGGCACAGCGCGCTGGCGCTGGTCCCGTCGTCCTGATCGACATCGATCCCCAGGGATCGCTGGCCGATTGGTGGAACGAGCGCGAGGCGGAATATCCCGCTTTCGCGCAGACCACCGTCGCCCGCCTGGCGACCGATCTGGCAATCCTGCGCCAGCAGGGTTTCAAGCTGGCGGTGATCGACACCCCGCCTGCCATCACCATGGCGATCCAGAGCGTCATTTCGGTGGCCGAACTGATCGTCGTGCCAACCCGCCCCAGCCCGCATGACTTGCGCGCCGTGGGTGCCACGGTCGATCTGTGCGAACGCGCAGGCAAGCCGCTGATCTTCGTCGTCAATGCCGCCACCCCCAAGGCAAAGATCACGGCCGAAGCCGCCGTTGCCCTGTCACAGCACGGCACCGTGGCCCCGATCACCCTGCACCACCGCACCGATTACGCCGCGTCGATGATCGACGGGCGCACGGTGATGGAAGTGGAACCCACCGGCCGCAGCGCGCAGGAAGTCATTGCCCTGTGGCATTATGTTGCCGACCGGCTGGAAAAGAATTTCCGCCGCACTGTCTTTTCCGTTCCCGGTGCCGCCCCGCAGGCGGCCGGGATGCATCGCCCGCAAGGCGGCTTCGGCCGCCGCGTGGCGCAGTAAGGGAGGCCGGCGATGAACGAACCTCGGCCTTTCGCCTCTCTCGGCCCGACGTTGCTGGCCCGCAAGGGCGGCGCACGCCCCGCCATGCGCCCGCAACTGGGCATGTTCGGCGGCCTGTCAGGCTCCGCCGCCGTTGCCCAGGCAGCGGATGACCTGGAAGACCTCGGCTGGAACGACATGGGCGAAGACCACGTCCCCGTGCGCACGGTCGAACGCCTTGCCCTGACCCCGGCCCCCACCATTGTCCATTCGTCCGACTCCGTTGATGCGGCCGAAGACGAAGCCGAATCGTTCAACGAACCGGTGATGATGCCGGAACCGGCGGTGAAGCAGCAGTTGCGCGCAATTGCCGCACACCTGGAAAAGCAGGAACGCGAACCGCGCCCGACCAGCCGCCGCCCGGCGCTGGAACAGGGCCGCCGCGCCGCCTTCACCCTGCGGCTCGATGCCCAGCGGCACCTGAAGCTGCGCCTCGCCTGCACGATCAAGAACCGCAGCGCCCAGGTCCTGCTGACCGAAGCGCTCGACCGATACCTTGCCGAGATCAACGCGATCGAGGCCCTGGCCGCCCAGGTAAAGCGCGGCTGAACTGTACACAGGGGACGAACACCATGATCCGCCTCGCCAAAACTCGCCGCACGGCCGGACTTGCCGTCACCACCGCGCTTGCCGGGGCCCTGCTGGCCGGGTGTTCAGGGATGCCGACCGGCCCGGTGGCTTCGGCCAACGGCGCTGACGCTGG
>JBARAF010000152.1:0-10017 GCA_049791695.1 Croceibacterium sp. | reverse complement strand
GCTACATTGCCTGGCAGCCCTTCACACCGGGCCGCCACGTGGCGCAGCGGATGGTCCCGGCCATGCTGGGGGCCCTGGCGATGACCGGCATCCTGTTCCTGGTGATGCTTTACCGCATCCGCACCAGCCGGATCGAGCTGGAAACCAGCCGCGCGCAGGCTCAGTACCTGGCCTTTCATGACACCCTGACCGGCCTGCCCAACCGCGCCCTGTTCGACAACCGGCTGCAACATGCGCTGGCCAAACGGCGGTCAGACAAGGTGGCCGTGGTCATGCTCGATCTCGACCGATTCAAGAACGTCAACGATACGCTGGGCCACCATGCCGGTGACGCCCTGATCCGCGAATTCGGCGCGCGCCTGTCGGGCCTGCTGCGGGAAGGCGATACCGTGGCGCGGCTGGGGGGCGACGAGTTTGCCCTGCTGATCGAAGACGCGGCGCCTGCCATCCTGCGGGGATTGTGCGAACGCATCCTGGAAGCGGTGCGGCGCCCGTTCGACATATTGGAAAGCCGGGTGTTTGTCGGCGTCAGCGTGGGCGTCGCCTATTCCACTGCCGCAGCCGACGATGCGACCGACATTACCCGCAAGGCCGACATCGCCCTCTATCGCGCCAAAGGCGAAGGGCGCGACCGGTATTGCATTTTCGATCCGTCGATGGACGCGACGGTCAAGCTGCGCAGCAGGATCGAAATCAAGCTCCGCCAGGCACTTGCTTCGGGCAATGGGCTGTGCGTCCATTACCAGCCGGAAGTCAGTGGCATTTCCGGCCGGGTTGTCGGGTTCGAGGCACTGGTGAGGTGGGACCATCCGACGCGCGGGCTGATCGCGCCCGAACATTTCATCCCGGTGGCGGAAGAAACGGGCCTGATCGTGCCGCTGGGGGAATGGGTGCTGGAACAGGCCTGCAATGCTTCCAGGCGCTGGCCCGGCGTGTTCTTTGCCGTCAACCTGTCCCCGGTCCAGTTCCAGTCTTCCGACCTGGTCGACCGGATCATCAACATCGCCCACAAGGCCCAGGCAAACCCGGCCTCGATCCAGCTGGAAGTGACCGAGCAGGTCCTGCTGAACGATACCCAGTCCGCCAAGACTGCCATCGGCCGCTTGCGCGCGGCGGGGTTCCAGGTGGTGCTGGACGATTTCGGGACCGGCTATTCCAGCCTCAGCTATTTGCGCGAATTCCAGGTCGACAAGATCAAGATCGACCGCACCTTCATCAATTACCTGACCCCGGGCGACGAATCCGCGTCCATCGTCCTGGCGATGCTGTCACTGGGCAAGGCGATGGGCCTGACCGTCACTGCGGAAGGCGTGGAAACGGAGGACCAGCGCCAGTTCCTGTCTGCCGCCGGCTGCACCGAAATGCAGGGTTTCCTGTTCTCCCGCGCCGTGCCGGAAGATGAATTGGCTGCCTTTATGAGGGTGGGCCTGGAATGCGCCGTGGCCTGACGTCCTTCAGGCGCGTCCCAGATCACCCTTGCCGGCAGTTCCGGCGGCCATTTCCAGCATCCGGTCCAGGCTCTTTTTCGCTGCCAGCCGCAGAGGCTCCTCGATCTCGATCCGCGGCTTCAGGTCGCGCAGGGCGAGGTACAGCTTCTCCATCGTGTTGAGCGCCATGTACGGGCAGATGTTGCAGTTGCAGTTGCCGTCCGCGCCGGGCGCGCCGATGAACTGCTTGTCCGGCATCGCCTTTTCCATCTGGTGGATGATGTGCGGTTCGGTGGCCACGATCAGCGTGTCGCCGGGCATGGTCTTGGCATAGGTCAGGATGCCGCTGGTCGATCCGACATAGTCCGCATGGTCGATGATGTGCGGCGGGCATTCCGGGTGGGCGGCCACCGGGGTGCCGGGATACTGCTGCTTCAGCTTCAGCAGCTCGCGCTCGCTGAAGGCTTCGTGGACGATGCAGACACCCGGCCACAGCAGCATGTCGCGGCCAAACTTGCGGTTCAGGTATCCGCCCAGATGCCGGTCCGGCCCAAAGATGATCTTCTGGTCCTTCGGGATCTGGTTGATGATCGTTTCGGCGCTGGAACTGGTGACGATGATGTCGCTCAGCGCCTTCACCTCGGTCGAACAGTTGATGTAGGTCAGCGCGATATGGTCCGGATGGGCTTCGCGGAAAGCCTTGAACTTGCCCGGCGGGCAGCTGTCTTCCAGCGAACAGCCGGCATCCATGTCTGGCAGGACCACGATCTTGTCAGGGCTGAGGATCTTGGCCGTATCGGCCATGAACTTCACCCCGCAGAACGCGATCACGTCTGCGTCGGTATCGGCCGCCTTGCGGCTCAGTTCCAGCGAATCGCCGACGAAATCGGCCAGGTCCTGCAGCTCCGGCCGCTGATAATAATGGGCCAGGATCACCGCGTTGCGATCTTTCCGCAGGCGTTCGATCTCGGCGCGAAGGTCAGTGCCGGTGGGCAGCTTGGTGTCGATGCTGGTCATGGCCGGGAGATAGGCCTCCCGGCCGCAAGGGACAATAGAGTGCGCGGCGTTACTGCGGGAAGAAAGCGGTCGGCGCCCTGTCCGCCCCCGGCGTTCCCGCCACCACCCAGGCCGTCAGATCGCGGCCCGGCTGGCTGTAGGCCAGGAGATCGCCCAGCAGCAGCGCGCCCAGCATGATGCCCATTCCGGCCAGCCACGCGGGGTGCACCGCGCCGGTCCGTCGCCGGTCAGCCAGCATGCCGATCAGCGGAAATACCAGCGGCACCAGGTTGGCCACCCACCAGCCCCACGGGATCAGGAACGGCATCGGCAACAGGCGGCCAAAGCCCGGCCCGGTCAGTGTCGCCATGGCGCACAGCATCAGCCGCCGGTGCCAGTCCGTCTGCCGGCGCAGGGTAATGGCCCAACCGGCCATCCCGGCAAAGGCAAGGATGCCGACCGGATTGCCGAACAGGAATTCGTTCTGGTCGAAGAACGGCGGGGCGCCGTTGGTCTGCAGTGATCGGACCGTCATGGTGATGCCCAGGATGACCATCGCCGGGATCAGCACCACGGCGGCCCAGCCCAGTTTGCGATGCAGGGCGGGGTTGTTGCCCGCGATCAGCGCGTTCTGCAGTACGTAAAGGGCTGTCCAGCCCATGAACACGAATGCGTGCACGTGGACGATTGGCGGCGCGGCGAAACTTGACCTGCCGGTGGCGACATTGAAGCCGAACCCGCCCACGATCACCGCCGCCATTACGCAGGCCATGATCAGGAAAAAGCGCGCCTCGCTGCGCACAGGGTGCTGCCGGGTAGATGCTGTGGCCATGACGAAACTCCCCTCTGCCTGTCGTGGACAAAGGGACAATACCACGGCGTGGTTACATTTCGAAATCAGAATCAGCGGGCAGGCAGGGCTTCCCCGTCGAAGCGGACGTCCACTTTCACATCGCCGAACCCGGCGACCTTGAGCGGTATGGCCAGGTTCTGGCGGATCGCATCTTTCGCCGCGCCGCGGGCCAGGCCCAGCAAGACAGGATTGGCGGCTTGTTCCACTGCCTGCTGTTCGGCCAGCCGGGTGTTGGCGCGGGTCAGCTTGTCCTGTGCCTCGCGGGTGATCCAGATGCCTTCACGCAAGTACTGGGCGCGGGCTTCATCCAGGTTGGGCTTGCCGATGGTCAGCGCCGGCAACTGGACGGACAGGGTGGTGCTGGCTTCATCCCATTTCAGCCGGTCGCGCCCGACCGCGCCCAGATCCAGGGTGTAATCGACCCGCGCCGGGATGACGGCCACCTGCCGGCTTTCGACCATGCCGAAAAAGCGGCTGTCACTGCTGGCGACCACGGGCGACAATTGCGCGCTGAACACGCTCAGGCGGTTCTGCTTTTCGAACGCCACCAGGCTGGTCGCCAAAGGATCGCCGTTGTCCTCCGGCCCGAAAGCGCGCCAGCCAAGCCATGCGGCCAGCGCCAGCGTGGCAATGAACAGCAGCCAGGGCAGGGCCTGCACCCGGGCGAGGTTGAACTGTGCCACCGGCGCAGTTTTGGGCGCAGATTGCGGGGCACTTGCCGTTTCAGGCGCGGGACGGGTCAGGCGGCGATCATCCATATGTCCTCCGAACGGGTAACCAGCACGCGTCGTTCCAGGTCGATCAGGTGGGCCCGCACGGATTGCCCGGCCGCGGGCCACAGCATCGGGTTCACGCCCTTGTACATCACCGGCACCAGATCGGTGACGGCCTGCGCCTGTTCGCCCAGCAGGCGCAGCACTTGCCGTTCGCGCTGGCGGCGGTGGCCGATCATCCCGCGGACTAGTTGCTTGGGCTTTTCCACCGCCGGGCCGTGCGCCGGGTAATAGATCCGGTCCTGCCGGTCATAGAGCCGTTCGAGGCTGGCCATGTAATCCGCCATGTCCCCATCGGGCGGGGCGACCACGGTGGTCGACCAGCCCATGACATGGTCCCCGGTGAACAGGGCACCGGTTCCTTCCAGCGCGAAGCACAGGTGATTGGAAGTGTGGCCCGGGGTCGCCACGGCCACCAGCGCCCAGCCGGGGCCGTCGATCCGCTCGCCATCGGCCAGCACCCGGTCGGGGCGGTAATCCTTGTCGAACGGCGCGTCGGCGCGCGGTTCGCTGCTTTCGATCGCCAGCGGCGCACAGCCGATGATCGGCGCACCGGTCAATGCTGCCAGCGGCGCGGCGGCGGGGGAATGATCGCGGTGGGTGTGGGTGCAACTGATCGCCACCACCGGCGCATCACCGATGGCCGCCTGCAGGGCCGCCAGATGGGCCGCGTCATCCGGACCGGGGTCGATCACTGCCAGTCCGGCGTCCGTGCCGACCAGATAGGTCTGGGTGCCGGTCCAGGTGAAAGGGGAACCATTGGGGGCCAGCACGCGCCGCACCAGCGGTTCCAGCTGTTCGCAAGTGCCGGTCGGCCAGGGGCGGGGCGGGAGTGCCATCAGGGCGATATGGGGAATGGTGCCTGCCCTGTCACCTCCCACCAGGTGTCAGGGCCGGTTCTGTTGAACGGTTCAGGCGGCGCCTAGGGAGCGGCCCAGCCGGTCCCGCAGGCGGTGGATGGCGGCAGGCTGCATTTCGAACCGGGTGCGCCAGGCCGTGTCGAGCCGTTCGATCCGCGCATAGAACCGGCGCGAACGCACCACCAGATCCTGCATTTCCGGCGGCAGGAACGCGGTTTGCGCCGGATCGCCATCGGGCTGGGCGGGCGGCAGGCGACCGTGGCGGCGCAGCTGGAATTCGCTCAGTTCGCCGTGAAAGTAAGCCCGCTGGTTCAGCAGCCAGGCAATCGCGTGCATCATCCGCGTGGTGGTGCGCAGCGCCTCGCACGACAGGGCGATGCGGGCCAGGTCTTCATCCAGGCTTGCCAGGGTCAGGCGGCCCGACAGATCGAAGGCAGCGCGCGCTTCATCCGCCAGCACCAGCGCCTCGCAATAGAGCGTCTCGACGATCGTCGGGCTGAGGTCGGCGGTTGGTGCCATAAGTCGTGTTGAGTAGCCGAACTTGCCCCTTGTGCGCCATAGTCACACAGGGTTTTTTCCGCAGCCGCGCAATCTGTCCCGCTGCGGAACGGCCCGGGCCGGATCAGCCCGGTCTGGGGCCAGATCGGGGCAAATTGGCTGCAAAATCAGGCAATAATGTCGGGCGTCAGGTAATCTTCCAGGATCGCCACCTGATCCCGCAGGCGCAGCTTCCGCTTCTTCAGCCGCGCCACGCGCAGCTGGTCGGACGTGTCGGTGGCGCTGAGCGCGGCGATTGCCGCATCCAGATCACGATGTTCGATGCGCAACGCGGCCAACCGCTTGCGGATCTCCTCTTCACCCACCCGTTTCCCTTTCGCTGGCCCTGCCGGCCTGCCTGACCCAAATCGTTGCGGCGCAATTCACAGACGGTACGTCGCAAGCCGTAATTGTCGGCTTAGGATTATTATGGTTTGATGACAATTGCGCGGCTGAGTGCAACGCAGTGAGTCGGCGCATGATCGTTCGTACGGGGGCAGCCCCAGCACAGGAGAACGCTTATGGAATCCTCGCATATCAATGCCCTCCAGGCGAAGCATGAAGGCCTTGAACGCCAGCTTCGTGACGAGCTGAACCGGCCGTCCCCTGATACCGCGATGATCCAGATTCTGAAGAAGCAGAAATTGCAGCTGAAGCAGGTAATCGCCCTGCATTAATTCCTGCATTAATTCGTGCACTGAACCCTGCACAACGCCTTGCACTGAACCTTCCATTGAACCTTGCTGATGGCGCGCGCGGGCCAATTCTGGCCCGGTGCGCGCTGTCACCGCATTTTCCTGCTGCCCAACAGGCTCCGTTCCCGATGCGATCCTTGCAGCACCCTTGCAAGCGGCCCTGATTGCTATAACCAATAGCGCCATGTCAGCAGCAGCGGCCGCCCGTTCCATCCTTACCCAGTTGCACGAGGTCATGGCCTCGCGTTTGCACGCGCAGGGCAAGCTCAACCAGGTCGTCGATATCATCGGCAACGCGCTGGATAGCGAAGTCTGCTCGATCTACCTGCTGCGCGAAGGGATGCTGGAACTGTTCGCCACCCGCGGCCTGAACCAGGCGGCGGTCCACGTAACCAAGCTGGGCGTGGGGGAAGGGCTGACCGGTTCCATCGCCCACAACATTGAAACGCTGAACCTGGCCGAAGCGGCCACCCACCCTGAATTCCAGTACATGCCCGAAACGGGGGAGGAAAAGTTCCATTCCTTCGCCGGGGTGCCGATCGTGCGCCGCCAGCGCTCGATTGGCGTGCTGACCGTGCAGCACGTCGAACCGCGCCGGTACGAAGACGTGGAACTGGAAGCGCTCCAGACCGTGGCGATGGTGCTGGCCGAACTGATCCACAACGCCAACCTGGTTGATGACGAAGACAACGGTCCCAATTCCTCCACCCATTCCGGGCAGGAAGTCCTGCCGGGGCTGCAACTGGTCAAAGGGCTGGCCACCGGCCAGGCGGTGTTCCACCAACCGCGCATCAATATCGAACAGACCGTTGCCGAAGATACCGAGGCGGAACGCCAGCGGGTCTACCTCGCCTTCGACAAGATGCGCGAACAGATCGAAACGATGGCCAGCCAGGCCGAATTCGGCACCGGGGGCGAAAGTGAAGAGGTCCTCCAGACCTACAAGATGTTCGCTTACGATGAAGGCTGGAGCCGCCGCATCAACGAAGCGATCGATTCCGGGCTGACGGCAGAAGCCGCGATCGAACGGGTGCAGCAACGCACCCGGATGCGGATGCGGGAAATCGACGATCCGCTGCTGGCGGACCGGATGCACGATCTGGAAGACCTGTCGAACCGCCTGCTGCGGATCGTTTCGGGCCAACTGGGCACGGCCGCCAGCGCGGGCCTGCGCGGCGATTCCATCCTGATTGCCAAGAACCTCGGCCCGGCGGAACTGCTGGAATATGACAAGCGCCGCCTGAAAGGCGTGGTGCTGGAAGAAGGCAGCCTAACCGCCCACGTGGTGATCGTCGCCCGCGCAATGGGCGTGCCGGTACTGGGCCGGGTGCGCAATGCCCGCGGCCTGATCCGCGAAGGGGACCTGCTGCTGCTGGATGGCGATGGCTCTTCCCTGACCATCCGCCCCGCGCCGCAGGTGGTGGAAGGGTTCGAAACCCGTTCGGCCAAGAACCGGGAACGGCAGGCTGCCTATGCCCGGTTGCGCGATGTCGAACCTTACACACGCGATGGCCAGCGCATCGAAGTGATGATGAACGCCGGCCTGCGCGACGATATGCCGATGCTCAGCCTGACCGGCGCTGACGGCATCGGCCTGTTCCGCACCGAATTCCAGTTCCTGGTCTCTGCCGCGCTGCCCCAGCGCGACCGGCAGACGCGCCTGTATCGCGATGTGCTGGAAGCGGCGGGCGACAAGCCGGTGATTTTCCGCACGGTTGATATCGGCGGTGACAAGTCGCTGCCTTACCTGCGCAGCGAAATCAGCCGGGAAGACGAAAACCCGGCGATGGGCTGGCGCGCGTTGCGGCTGGCGCTGGAGCGCAAGGGCCTGCTGAAAGTCCAGGCGCGATCCTTGCTGGAAGCCGCCGCGGGCCGTTGCCTGAACGTGATGTTCCCGATGGTGTCGGAACCGTGGGAATTCGACGCGGCCAAGGCGGTGTTCGACAGCCAGCTGGCCTTCCTGCGCAAGCAGCGCCACAAATTGCCGGAAACCATCCGTTACGGCGTCATGCTGGAAGTTCCGGCCCTGGCCGAAGTGCTGGACCTGTTGCTGCCAAAGCTGTCGTTCATGTCGATCGGCACCAATGACCTGACGCAGTTCCTGTTCGCGGCGGACCGGGCCAACCCGATGCTGGCGGAACGGTATGACTGGGTCAGCCCCGCAATCCTGCGCTTCCTGCGCCGGGTGGTGGCGGGCACGGCCGGGCACCCGGTACAACTGGGCGTCTGCGGGGAAATGGGCGGGCGCCCGCTGGAAGCACTGGCCCTGATCGGCCTTGGCATCCGCCGCCTGTCGATCACCCCGGCAGCTGTCGGCCCGATCAAGGAACTGGTCCAGCAGGTCGACGCGGCGGAGATTGCCGAAGCGATGGCCGGCTGGCTTGCCGCCCCGCCGCCAGACCTGCGGGCGACCTTGCGCAAATGGGCCGCAGATCGCCAAATCGACGTTGATTAGCCGATCATTTGCTTGACTTGCGCCCCCCCGTACGCCTCTTTGTCACACGGGATCGCCACGTAAAAACCCAGCGGTGGCTGGAGCAGAAATGACTGAAGAAAGCATCAGCAGCGATATCGGCCAGGCAGCGGACAATGTTGGTTCGCGCTTGCGCGCCGCGCGTGAGGCGAGCGGACTGTCCATCGGGCAAGTCGCGGCGCAAACGCGCATATCGCAGCGAGCGCTGGCTGCGCTGGAAGATTGCGACTTTGCCGCCCTGCCCGGGCGGACTTACGCAATCGGCTTTGCCCGTACCTATGCCAAGGCGGTCGGGCTGGACGGGGAAACCGTGGCCGCTGATGTGCGTGGCGAACTTGACCGCAATGCCCCCAACGCCGCCCCGCGCCAGGCCACTTTTGAACCGGGAGACCCGGCACGGGTGCCCAGTTCCCGGCTGGTCTGGATTGTCGCGGCGGTTTTGCTGCTGGCGCTGGTCGGCGGTTTCTTTGCCTTTCGCAACCTGTTCGCCCCTGCCGTGGAGCTGCCTTCGCTGATCGCGGCAAGCGATGCTCCGCGCACGGTGGGCACGGCACCCGCTGCCAAGGCAGGAGCCAAAACGGGGGCAGATGCCCCGGCGCAGGATGGCCCGGTGGTGTTCACCGCGCTGGAATAAGGCATCTGGGTCAAATTCTATGATGGCAACGGCCAGCAGCTGATGCAGAAACTGATGGCCAAGGGCGAAAGCTACACCGTCCCGGCCACGGCGCAGGGCCCGCAATTGTGGACTGGCCGGCCCGAAGCGCTCGCCATCACCATTGGCGGCAAGCCGGTGGCCAAGCTTTCCGATGTGCAGCGCACCTTGCGCGATGTGCCGGTTACTGCCGTTGCCCTGCTTGGCCGGGCAGAACCGGCACCTGCACCCGCACAATAGGTAATCCCCGCCTCGACAAGCGAGTCCCGGCTTGGCACAAGCGCGGGTCAGGGGATCCATTCATCTGCGGTTTGTCGCCAACAGGGCAATAAGCGCAGGGATTGTACCAGGGAGGTATCCGGCAATGCGCAGTGGCCGCAAGGCAATCATCGGCTCTTTGCTTGCAGGGCTTGCAATAGTTTCCGTTTCCACCCCGGTGGCCGCGCAGGACGATGCCCGGCTGCGCAAGATCGAATCCGAAGTGCGCGCGTTGCAGCGGGCGGTTTTCCCCGGCGGGGAAGGGCGTTTCTTCACGCCCGAAGTGCTGACCCCGGGGGCCCAGCCGCAGCCGCAGCCGCAAGTGGGCACGCCGTCGACCACGGCGATGGTCGATGTTCTGGCGCGGCTCGACACGCTGGAAATGCAGGTCGCGCAGATCACCGCCCGGACAGAAGAAAATGAAAACGCCATTTCCCTGCTGCGGCAGGAAGTGGCGGCGATGCGGGCCGCGCAGCAGCCGGGGGGCGTCTCC
>JBARAF010000151.1:0-2836 GCA_049791695.1 Croceibacterium sp. | reverse complement strand
CCCAACAGGCCGAGCAGCGGCAGCAGCGCCGCTGCGACCATCGCCAGCGTGTTGCCGCTGCGATCAACCGCCAGGCGGGCAATGAAGCTGCTGCTGCGAGTTTGATGTGGGGAGGGCGATGGTCTGGTCATGATCCAAGCCATAGTTGGTTCTGCGTAAAGCACCCCCCAACAGCTATGGTTAATTTGTTATGCATCCCGTCACGGCGGGCAGTGTCCGGGGCGCTGCGAGGCCGCAGCGCGCTTTATCAGCCCGCGAGGGCGTCCGGATCGTAGAGGAATACGTCGCGCGAATAATCGATCTGCGGCGTATAGCCTGCCACCCATGGCACCAGTACCGGTGGGTTAGCGTTAATGGAGATGGTCATCTCCCGCACGCCGCTGATGCGCGTCGCTGCTTCAGTGACGGTGATCAGCGTGCTGGTATCGGGCAAATTGTACAGTCCGCTGGCGGCGATTGCCTGCACCCGATCCTGCAGCATGTCGGAATCCAGCTTGTTGCCCTTCTGGTATTCCACTTCTGCAAAGCGGGCGGCATCACCGACCACATTGCGCACGGCGTTGTAGTTCTGGACGTAAAGCCCGGCCTGGACCACGCCCAGCAACGCCACGATGAACATCGGGGCAACCAGCGCAAATTCGACCAGCGCGGCACCTGTGCGGTCCGCCTGGATCTGGCGCAGAAGGGGGAGGCGTTTGCGCACGTCAGCCTACCTGCACGGTCCGCGTAACATTGTATTCGACCGTGTTGCCCACGCCGAAATGGGTCCACATCGGGGTATAGCTGTCCGTCAGCGTCAGCCGCACGAATTGGTACGGGGTATCCGTGGTGCAGGGGGCGCTGGTCAATTCTTCCGCCGTCCCGCAGCGGTAAACCGCTTCCAGCGTGATGTTTTCCAGCGGCAGTTCCAGGGAATCATGCAGCACGTCCTGGATCGTGGCGCTGTCCACACCCTCCCCTGCGGCGGCGGCCAGGATAATTGCCTGCGCTTCGTTGGCGCCGCTCTGCAGCTGCTGCTGGTGCGACACCAGCATGCCGATGTCGAACGAGCCAAGCGCCATGGTCAGCAGGAATGGCAGGCAAATCGTTGCCTCGATCGCGGCCGTGCCCTGCTGGCTGGCGAGCAGTTTTTGAAACAGCGGGCGCATCATGCGATCAACCTGACGCCGCTGGCCACGGAGATGCTGTTGGTGGCTTCCTCGTCGCACAGCGACTTAAGATATGCGCCACCCAGCACGTTGATGGTGTTGGCTGAAATCTGGAAGCACACGCCGTCGGCGGCTTCGGCCGTGCCGTTGACCTTCACGTTACCCGTCGGCAGGTGCAGCTTGCCCTGGATGTGCGCGTTGACGTTGCCGTTGATCGTGTGTTCGACTTCGCTTTCCGTCGGCGCGGCAACAACCAGTACGCTCTCATACATGTTGGCGAATTCGCTGTCATAACCCAGCGCCTCCAGTTCCGACGCCTGCGGAGGAGTCAGGTTGAGGCTGGATTTGATGTTTTCCCCGCCAGTGCCATTGGCACCACTGCCGCCCATCTTCAGCTGGGCGCCGTCCAGCAGGACGAACATGACGCCATAGCCGGAAACAATAGCGTTATGGGTAAGGTCGAGCGTTTCTCTGACAAAATAGACGCCGGGAGCAAAGGTCGTGTTGCAGGCAATCGTGATGCCAGCCGGGTACAGGCCCGGCAGCGGTGTTGCCTTCTTCACGCCTTTGACAGTGCCGCAGACATAGGACCGGGTCGGTTCATTGTCCGCCGGTTCCGGGGCGGGCAGTTCGAAATCGTACTTGCCGATGCTCGGGTCAGTCACCAGTTCGCCGGTAAAGTCAGACGGCAGGTCGGCCTCGCGGCAAACGGTGATCTGGTTGACGTCGATCGAGGCGTTCTCACCCACTGTGATGCTCGGTTTGTCCGGGTCGCAAGACAGGGCCATGATGCCGCAGTTGGCCTGCACGGTGGCGCCGTTGCCGATGATGAACGAAGTGCCGTCCTTCTGCAGGGTCATCAGGCAGGCCCGATGGATCGTGCCGGTTTCAAATGCCGCCTGGGCACTGACGTTGATTATGGTGGTGCTGCCGGTGATCAGGTCGGTGAACGGCAATTTGTGCGAAACCTGCGCCGTGACAACCACGCTGTTGTCCGTACCGCCCTGGAAGTTGGCCAGGTTCACCGTCGGGTCACTGGCATAATCGGCGACCTGGTTGAGGTTGGCACCATATTCCTGCTGTGCCCGCAGCGTATAGGTATCTGTATCGGGATCATGCGCCAGCGCCCAGGCCCCGGCCAGTGCGGCCTGGTCCACCGAATGCTGCAGTTCACGCTTCCACATGTACCACTGGGCCGTGTCGACGGCGAAGCCTGTCGCTCCGATCAGCAACGGCAAGCCCAATGCCACCATCATGATGACATTGCCGCTGTTGCAGCGGCGAAGACCAGCAATCTTTCGTCCAATTCGGCCGAGCATAGCAGGCTCCCGCGCATGACCCATCTGTGTCCAAACTTGCCATTAGACCGAGTCTGGTGAGCGATACGTAAAACCAGCTAGTTAACGACCCGCTAATAGTAAGCATGGCGCGGCCGCGCTTGACATTGCCGGGCGGGCAGGGCGGAAGCCGGGCATGATCGCCGGACTGACCGAGGAACTGCCGCCTGCCCACAGGCTGGCCCTGGCCTATGCGCCTGCCCGCACGCGCGGGGCTATGCTGCCGCTGCTGGCGCTGGACGGGCGGCTCGCCGCGATCCTGCGCAAACGGCGGGAGGTGGTGCTGGTGCAGGTGCGGCTGGCCTGGTGGCGTGACCTTCTGGCACAGCCGGCGGACCAGTGGCCCAGGGG
>JBARAF010000150.1:0-3315 GCA_049791695.1 Croceibacterium sp. | reverse complement strand
GGCATCGCCGGTGCGGACCGGCATTTCCCGGCGCGGGGTGCCGTTGGCAATCACGACATAGCCCTGGCTGGCGATTTCGCGCAGGAAATGGCTGGCGGACAGGCCGTCATCCCGGCAGCCGCCATTGCCCCACAGGACCAGCGGCAATGGCTGGCGCGGCAACCGGGCCGGGCGATAAATGGTGTAGCCGGGCGCATCACTGCGGCTTTCGGCAATGGCCGGATATCGTCCGGTGCCGGCCGGTGCGCCGATGGTGCCCGGCGGCTGCGCTGCAGGGCGCTCCGTAGCTTCCTGCGCTGCCACGAAATCAAGCGGCATGGGCGCCAGGGCCAGAGCTGAAGCCAGCATGGCCCCCCGAAACAGGTTCACAATGCGCACAGGACACGGTTCCCTTCCCTGATGGACGCACGCGCGGCGTTGAATGCGGCCGTGCCATCAATACCAAAGCGGCCAAGTGCAGCAGCGTTTTGCTGCGCTTCTGCCAGATACAACGCGTCAAAGCGGCGCTGCTGGGCGGGATCGATGGGAGCAATCTCCACCTTGCGCGCCACGGCTTCGTCATAACCCTGCTGCCAGGCTGCCTGCACTTCCTGGGCCAGGGCGGCTTCCCAAACGGCAATGCCTTCCTCCAGCACGGCCTGCTGCTGCGGGCTCAGCTGGCGCCAGCGCCGCTCGCCTATGGCGCGTGCGGGATAGGCACCTCTTGGGATTTCGATGGTGTTGAAGTACTTCGCCACTTCCGCAAAATGGAGCGAGCGGAAGGTGTCTGCCGGGGCCACCACCCCGTCGATCACGCCCTTGGCCATGGCGGAATAGACTTCCCCCATCGGCATATTGACCGGTTCTGCCCCGAGCTTTTCCAGCACGCTGAGCAGTTCCGTTGGTGCGCGGATGCGCAGGCCGCGCAAGTCTTCCAGGGTTCGGATCGGCCGATCGCGGGTGACGATACCGGGCAAGGTTCCGCCCTGCACCGCCAGCACTTTCAGCCCCGCCAGTTCGCGCCCGACTTGCGGGCTGGCAGCGGCGATGCAGCGATAAAGCGCAACCTGCGATTGCGGTGTCGTTGCGCCGGAATAAAAGCCGGACTGGATGCGGATCAGATGCGTCCCACCGCGCACATAGATGGGGGTGACGAGGCCGATATCGGCGACCCCGTGGCGCAGTTCCTCCAACGACATATCTGCTGAAAGCAATCCACCCGACCAGTTGGGCCGGATCTTCAGCGTCCCGCCGGATCGCTGTTCGACGAACTTCATCCACGTGATGTCCGCCCTGCTGAACGGGTGTGACGGGCCATAGGGAGAGGCATAGACCAGCTCCGTCACCCCCGGATCCGCTGCCCGTGAGCAACCCCCCAGTGCCAGCAGGGCAAGGACGATTGCGGCGATCCTCATGCCAGGCCCCGTTCGTGCAGGAAGTCGGCCACCAGCCCCACCATCCGCTCGTGGTCCCAGTTCTTGGCATCGACCATGTCGGCATCGATCATCAGCACCGGCACCCCGGCCTGTTCCAGTGACAGTGCGGTCAGCCGCGTGCCCGATTGCGACAGGCGATTGTCCGGTGGCAACAGGACAACGGCGGCATCGATCCCGCAGCGTTCGGCTTCCGACGTCATCCAGCCGTTCATCCACGGCGGCAGGTGCAGCGTTTCGTTCATCGAACAGACCCGGCTGGCCAGCGCCTCGAACGGCTTGCCCTTCAGTTCACGGATGTACTGCGGCCCGGCGAACGGCATATACATCGACCAGACGAAGACCGCGCCCATCCGCTGTTCCAGCGCCTGATAGAAACCGGGATCGTGCCACACACCCGCGCCGATCCACATCAGCCGCACACGCTCGTTTTCCGCGGCGCCCTGCCCCAGCCGGATGCGCTCCAGCACTTCATCACGGAACCGGCGGGCGTGGTTCACGGCCCAGTCGGATCCACGATGCCATTGCGGGATCATGGTGTTGGACATCTGCTCGCCAATGGAAACCGGACATGGCCGGGCCTTGGCCAGGGCCTGGTTGGCTTCCCAGATATAGCCTTCCTGTTCGTTGATCCGTTCCATCAGGTGACGGAACTTCGCTTCGTCGAACGTCTTGCCGGTGCGCTGTTCAAGCAAGGCGATCAGATCGCCCATCTCCTCCACCATCATGCCGATCCGGTCAGGCTGATAGACCTGTTCCCAATCGGCGATGGAGTGCTTGAACCACAATGCATCCTTGTCTTCCCAGGCGGGCGCTTCCATCGGGAAGAACTCACTGTCCAGCGCCTTGGCCCACTGGCCGAAGACGTGCTGGATGCAGTCGCAGGTCAACCGGGCCACCAGCACCGCCGGCTTGGGCATCCCGCCCCACGGCGCGGTGGCGGGATCATTCGCCAGGGTGCAGGCGAGGCCGAGCGAGCAATATTTGCAGCTGTTTTCCGGATAGCCGTGATCGGCCATCACCTGGAAATAGCGGCCCGACAGCTGCTTGGCGGAGATATAGGCCGACCACCACTGGTTGGTGATGATCGGGATATCCATCGCGTGGAAGATTTCGTGCGGGGTATCGGCCTGGACGATGGCGAAGGGCTCCCCATCCTCCACCACGCGGCGGCGCAGTTCCAGCCCGAAAGCCTTCTGATAGGCGTTCGCATCCGCCGTGCAGGACAGCGTCTTGCGCAGGCGCTGGCCGGTGTGGGTTTCGGCGGCGGTCACTGGAACACTCCTGCTGCTTCGAGTTCGGCAATGCGGGCTTCGGACAAGCCGCAGATGGTGCTGGCCACTTCACGGCAATGTTCGCCCATGCCGGGGGCCCGGAAAGGTGCGAAGGCATCGCGGGAAAAGCGGATCGGGGTGGCCATATGGCCGAACGGGCCAAGCTGGGGATGGTCCAGCATGACCAGCGCGGAGCGGGTGGCCATTTGCGGATCGTGGTCCATCAGGTCTTCGCAATCCTGCAAGGCACCGGCGGCAAAGCCCTGGCCTTGCAGCAGTTCGGCAATTTCGCGGTCGCTGCGGATGCGGGTCCATTCCGCAATATCGGGGCCGGTCAGGGCCAGCAGCCTTGTCCGCTCATCCTCGCTTGCCAGGCTGATCGCCACCCAGCGGTCGTCACCGGCTGCCGGGAACACGTCCTGGAAGAACACCGCCGGATCGGCGTTGCCCATCCGCTGCGGCCGTTCCCTGCGCTTTGCAGCCGCAAGGTAATCGCGCATTTGCTGGACGCAGATTTCGTACATCGACGCGTCGATGTGGCAGCCCTGCCCGGTTTCGCGCCGGTGCTGCAAGGCAGCGGCAACATGGCCCGCCATGACGAACGGCACGATCACGTCACCATAAGGCAC
>JBARAF010000149.1:0-5702 GCA_049791695.1 Croceibacterium sp. | reverse complement strand
CATCCACATCAGCAGCGTCAATCCGGGGATCGAGGCCAACGATGGCACGGTCACATTCCAGCTGGTGGGCGGGGAACTGCTCAGGCTGGGCGGCGGAACCTGGCCGTTCCTTGGCGGCACATTGACGTTGCGGCCGATCGAAATGCGCTTCGGTAATGCGGAAACGCGGCGGTATATACTTGAACTTGAAGGGGTTAATGCGGCGAAGTTCATCGAGCGGATGGAACTTTCCAACCTCGCCGTCACCGGCACTTTCGATGGCACCTTGCCGCTGGTGTTCGATGAACAGGGCAACGGCCGGATAGAAGGTGGTGTTCTGCTGTCGCGGCCGCCGGGGGGCAACATCTCCTATGTCGGGCAACTGACATATGAAGACATGGGGGCAATTCCCAACTTCGCTTTCAGCGCGCTCAAGTCACTCGATTACAAGCAGATGTTCCTGCAGATGGACGGTTCGCTGACCGGCGAAATCGTTACCCGCGTGCGCTTTGACGGGGTCAGCCAGGGGGCAGGGGCGAAGCAGAATTTCCTTACCAAGCAAGTGGCCAAGCTGCCGTTCCGGTTCGACGTCAACGTGCGCGCGCCGTTCTATGCGCTGATCAGCTCGATCCGGGCGATGTATGATCCCAGCTTCATCCTCGACCCGCGCGAGATTGGCCTGATCGACGCCGACGGGCGTCCGGTAAGTCCCGCCGCGACCCCCGATCCCAATTCCATTCAGCCCTCCGAAAGCGAGAAAAGGCGATGACAGCCGTGAAATTGACCAATCCCGTTCGCCGGGCGCATAAGGCCAGCCGATCTGACAGGAACGGGACAGGCATGGCGCGGGCGGCGAAAGGGCACGCAAGATTGGGGATGGTGGTGCTGGTTGCGGCACTCGGAACGGGATGCGTGACAGTGAACGCGCCGAACGAACCGATCGTGATCGAACTGAACATCAACATCACCCAGGAAGTGATCTACCGCCTGGCGGCTGACGCCGGGAATACGATCGAGGAAAATTCGGACATCTTCTGATGGGCACCATGATGATCAAAACCCGCTTCTCCCGCACCAGCCTGGCCTTGGCGACTCTCGCTGTGGCTCTCGGCTCCGTGGCCGCGCCCGCATTGGCGCAGCGCGATCCGGCTTATGAGGCGGCGCGCAAAGCCGGCACCGTGGGCGAGATGACCGATGGTTACCTCGGCATCGTCACCGGTGGCGATGCAGGCCTGCGCGCGGTGGTGGATGACGTGAATATCAAGCGCCGCGCGCTTTATGCCGAAAAGGCCCAGGCCCAGCGCGCTACCTTGCAGGAATATGCTTTCACAGCCGGCTGCCTGGCCATTGCCCGCACCTTGCCGGGGGAAAAATATCAGGCACCCGACGGCAGCTGGCAGACCCGCACTGCGGCGGCACCGCAGCGTGACGCGCGCTGCCCCTGAAGCAAAGCTGCAAGTCACCGGCGATCCCCGCCGGTTGACTTGCCCATCCCCCCCGCCTAAGGGGTCGGCGCCCTCGGCGGGCAGCTCTTTGCCCGTGCCGCTTGCTCCCCGAAAAAGGAGGCTTTGGCATGGTCGATGAAACGCCCGATCGGGAACCTATTGCAGAGGATGCGCGGATCGACGCGCTCGAGAAGCGGCTTCGCGCCGCGCGCGAGCGGGAAGAACAGCGCAACCAGCCGCAGGTGCAGGGCGCCGATGCTAACTACAAGCTCGGCAACCGCGTGCTGGCGGAACTGCTTGGGGGAATGATTGGTGGCGCGTTGATCGGTTGGGTTATCGACCGGTTTGCGGGTACGTCGCCCTGGGGTCTGTTGGTGATGTTGTTCCTCGGGATCATCGTTGCCTTCAGGAACATCATCCGGATTTCGAACCGGCGCCCGGACTGATCCCTCAAACGGGGGGCAGTGCAGGGCGTCGCGTCGCACACTGTTGGGGTACAAGGTGGCAGTCGAAGCCAAGGTCGATCCGATGCACCAGTTCACTATCGAGCCGATGTTCGGCTCGGGTAACTGGGAAATCGCGGGCTATAACATTGCCTTCACCAACAGCGCGCTGTGGATGGCTATTGCCGCCGTCGCGCTGTGGGTGTTCGTTGCGGGCGGGCTGAAGCGTCAGCTGGTGCCCGGTCGCTGGCAGATGGCGGTGGAAACCTTCACCGGCTTTATCGATTCCATGCTGGAAGCGAACATCGGCAAGGCCGGCAAGAAGTACGTGCCTTACGTCTTTTCGCTGTTCATGTTCATCCTGTTCGCCAACATCCTCGGCCTGATGCCGCTGGGCGTTATCGGGCTGCACCCGTTCACTTTCACCAGCCATTTCAGCGCCACCGGCGTGCTGGCGATCATGTCTTTCGCGATCGTGCTGATCGTCGGGTTCTGGAAGCACGGCTTCCACTTCTTCAGCCTGTTCGTGCCGCACGGCACCCCGCTGCCGATGATCCCGCTGATCTTCGTGATCGAACTGGTCAGCTTCCTGGTCCGCCCGTTCAGCCTCGGCTTGCGACTGTTCGTCGCCATGATGGCCGGCCACGTGCTGCTGGAAGTGCTGTCGAGCTTCATCATCGATTCGACCAATGCCGGTGTCGGCTATGGCGTGATGATCGCGCCGGTCACCTTCGTGCTGATGGTCGCCATCTGCGCGCTGGAAATCCTGGTTGCCGGCATCCAGGCCTACGTTTTCGCACTGCTCACCTCGCTGTACATCAACGACGCCGAGCATCTGCACTGAGTTTTCGCTTAAATCACCGTTTTCACACGAATTTATCAAAGGAGTTTTTGTTATGGATCCTCAGGCTGCAAAGCTGATCGGTGCTGGTCTCGCTGCTATCGGCGCCGGCATGGCCGCCATCGGCGTGGGTAACGTGTTCGGTTCGTTCCTGGAAAGCGCACTGCGCAACCCGGGCGCCGCTGACGGCCAGCAGGGCCGCCTGTTCATCGGTTTCGCCGCGGCGGAACTGCTGGGTCTGCTGGCCTTCGTGGTCGCCATGATCCTGATCTTCGTCGCCTGACGAATTGCTACGCGCCGGCCGGGACCAGTCCCGGCCGGTACCTGACCTGACGCGCTGCTTATCCGGACACAACGATGCCCCAGATTGCCCAATTGGCCGAAACCTTCTCCAGCCAGATTTTCTGGATGCTGGTGTTCTTCGGCCTGGTCTTCTTCGTCGTCGGCCGGGGCATGGTGCCCAAGGTGATGGATACCGTCGCCCAGCGCGACAACCAGATCGCCAGCGATCTCGTTGCAGCCCAGGCTGCGCGTGACGCGGCGGATGGGCAGGAAGATACCTGGCGCAAGCGCGAAAGCGCCAACCGCGCCGAGGCCCAGGCCTTGATCAACGCCGCCAAGGCGAAGGCTGCGGCTGACATGGACAAGAAGCTCGCCCAGGCACAGGGCGCTATCGATACCCGTCTCGCCGAAGCCGAACAGCGCATCGCCGCTGCCCGTGCTGACGCGGCTGCAGGGATCGAAGACGTGGCCGGCGAAGCTGCCCAGGACATCGTCCGTCGCCTCGCCGGGGTCGAAGTAGATGCCACCGCCGCCCGCGCGGCCGTGAAGGAAGCAATGGTCCATGGCTAATCCCGCCGAACTCACCGCCACCGTCGAACATCCCGCTGCCGCGCACGGCGGCGAGCACGCCGAACCGGTCGCCTTCGGCTTCATTGGCCCAGGTGCCTGGGTCAGCCTGGCGATGCTGGCGTTCATCCTGATCCTGGTCTGGAAGGGCGTGCCCAAGCTGATCACCGGCGGCCTTGATGCCAAGATCGCCGCAATCCGCGCCCAGCTGGACGAAGCCAAGGCCCTGCGCGCCGAAGCTGAAGCCTTGCGGGCCGAATATGCCGCCAAGATCGCCAACGCGGAAAAGGATGCCGCGGCGATGCTTGAACATGCCCGGCACGAAGCCGATGCGATTGTCGCAAAGGCGCAAGTCGACAGTACTGCCGTGATTGCCCGGCGCGAAAAGATGGCGGAAGACAAGATCGCCGCTGCCGAACGCACCGCAGTCGAACAGCTGCGCGCCCAGGCCGCTGCGGCCGCTGCTGAAGCTGCCCGCGGCCTGATCGCCACCCGCCACGGTTCCGACGCGGACCGAAAGCTGGTGGACCAGGCGATCGCCGGGATCTGATCCCGCGCCGCATTGCAAGACAAGCAACCCCCGTGCCGCAAGGCGCGGGGGTTTCCTTTTGCCCGCGGCCTGCGTCTCCGCTAATCGAATAGCACGCTATCGATAACGGGAGATTGGATATGCAGGTTGCGGTTCTGGGTGCGAGCGGCAAGGCCGGTTCGGAATTGACGAAGGAATTGCTGGCCCGCGGGCACAGCGTGATTGCCGTGGGGCGGACTGCCGAGACCCTGCCTTCGGGCGAAGGGATTACCCAGCGCGTATCCGACATGGCCGATGCCAGTGCGATGGCCGAAGCGGTCAAGGGTGCCGATGCGGTGATCAGTGCGCTGCACTTCAACATCCCCGCCAGCACGTTCGTGGCCGCTCTGAAGCAGGCCGGGGTCAACCGCCTGATCGTGACTGGCGGTGCAGCCAGCCTGTTCAACGGCGAAGGCGTGATGATTTACGACACGCCGGGCTTCCCGGATTTCCTGAAGCCCATCGTCAAGCCGGCGATCGATTTCCTCGACGACCTGCGGCAGGAAAAGGATCTCAACTGGAGCTTCTTCAGCCCGGCGATGACCTATTTCGTCGGCGATCGCACGGGCGAGTTCCGCACCGGCAAGGATCAGATGCTGTTTGACGAGCAGGGCGAAAGCAAGATTTCCTACGCTGATTCCGCCATCGCAATGGTCGATGAGCTGGAGCAGGAAAACAATCCGCGGGGCCGCTTCACGGCCGCTTACTGAACAGTCAGAACGTATCCTTCGCCGCTCGCAAGGCGGCGAAGGTTTCGGCCGGGGCCGAGCCGCCCCAGCGGGCCTGCACTGCCGGATCGTCGGCGCGCAGGAACGGGTTGGTCGCCAGTTCGCGGGCGAGGGGGAAGGGCACTGTGGGGGTGCCTTCCGCACGCAACCGCGCCACTTCATCCGCATAGTCAGCCAGCGCGGCATTGGCCGGATCGGCGTGGAGCGCGAAGCGTGCGTTCGACGCGGTATATTCGTGCGCGCAGTAGACTGTGGTGGCGGCGGGCAGGGCCTTCAGTCGCGACAGGCTGGCCCAGAACTGCGGCGCCGTGCCTTCGAACATCCGCCCGCAACCGAGCGCGAACAGCGAATCGCCGACGAACACTACCCCTGCTTCGGGCAGGTGATAGGCCAGATGGCCCATGGTGTGCCCACCAACGTCGATCACTTGCGCGGTGAAGGCCCCCAGTGCCACCGTGTCGCCGCCGCGAACTGTGCGGTCGATCGCGGCGATCTTCGGGGCGTCGACCTCGGGCGCGGTCACGGTGCACCCGGTGGCTGCCTTGATCGCTTCGTTGCCGCCCGCATGATCGGGATGCCAGTGGGTGTTCCACACCTGGGTTATGCGCCAGCCCCGCGCCGCCGCTTCGCGCAAGTATGCATCCGCGTCGGGCGTATCGATGCAGGCCGTCTCACCGCTGGCCGGATCGTGGATCAGATAGCCGTAATTGTCGGACAGGCAGGCGAACTGGTGGATTTGGAGCGTCATTGCACTTCCTGGCTGTCGCGCCCGCGCTGGTGGCGGGGCATGGTATCGGGAACGGTCACCCAGTGGTGCCGGCTCTGTTCGAATACCGAGCGGGCCGGGGC
>JBARAF010000148.1:0-1570 GCA_049791695.1 Croceibacterium sp. | reverse complement strand
GCATGGTCCAGCTGGGGCGCGGGTCCATCCACCTGAGCGACGCCGCCGGGCTGGAGCGGATCGCTCATGATTTTGTCGCTGTGTGACCCAAGCTCCTGTGTGACCAAGTCACCGACCGCGCCAATTGGTTCGCCTACACCAGTGAGGTTACTAGCGAAGGAGACGGGGCATGGCGTGCAATGAAGGTAAACTGGACCGCATTCTGCGGGTTATCGTCGGGCTGGTGCTGATCGCACTGGTGTTCGTCGGGCCGCAGACCGCTTGGGGCTGGATCGGCGTGGTACCGCTGTTGACCGGGATCTTCGGCTATTGCCCGGCCTACAGCCTGCTGGGCCTGAACACCTGCAAGACCAAGCTGTAACCGGCGGCTGATTTCCCCGGGGCTTACTTCATCGCCGCCTGTGTTATTCAGGCGGCGATGAATCCGGTTTATCAGGCGCTCGGCACCACCATCTTTGAAACCATGTCGGGCCTTGCCCGCGAACATGGGGCAATCAACCTTGGCCAGGGCTTCCCCGATGCCCCCGGCCCGCGAGACGTGCTGGAAGCAGCGGCGCGGGCACTGCTGGAACAGTCCAACCAGTACCCGCCAATGGCCGGCCTGCCGCAATTGCGCGATGCGATTGCCGCCCATTACTGGCAGCATCAGGGGCTGGACCTGACGCGGGACAACGTCATCGTCACTTCCGGCGCGACCGAGGCTCTGGCTGCCGCGATCCTCGCCGTGGTCAGTCCGGGCGATGAAGTGCTGGTGTTCGAACCCTGTTACGACGCCTATCGCCCGTTGATCGAAAGGGCAGGCGGCAGGGTGATACCGCTGGCGCTGGCCCCGCCCGGCTGGCGTTATTCCCCCGCCGAGATCGAGGCTGCCATCACTCCGCGCACCCGCGCCATGATCGTCAACGATCCGCTCAACCCCACCGGTTCCGTCGCGAGTGCCGAAGACCTGCGGATGGTGGCGGACCTGTGCGTAGCGCACGATCTGGTCGCGATCTGTGATGAGGTGTGGGAACAGATGCGGTTTGATGGCCAACCGCACCGCTCGTTGCTGAGCGAACCGGGCATGGCCGAACGAACCATCAAGATCGGCTCGGCGGGCAAGATATTCTCCCTCACCGGATGGAAGGTTGGCTGGCTGTGCCTGGGCGCGGCACTGACCGGGCCAGTCGCCCGCGCCCACCAGTTCCTCACCTTCACCACCCCGCCGAACCTGCAATGGGCCGTGGCCGAAGGGCTGGCCCATCCACCCCAATGGTTCGACCACTCCCGCGCCGCCTATGCCGCGTCGCGCCAGCGGCTGGAACGCGGGCTGGCCGCAGCCGGCTATGCCGTGGTGCCGGGGGCCGCCACCTGGTTCGTGCTGGTCGATCTGGCCGCATCGGGCCTTGCGCTGGACGACACTACCTTCTGCAACCGGCTGGTGCGCGAAGTGGGGGTGGCGGCCATCCCGGTGTCGGCCTTCTGCTCCACCCCGCCCGCACGGCAACTGGTGCGGCTGTGCTTCACCAAGGGCGATGACGTCCTTGATGAAGCCTTGCTGCGGCTGGCGCAGTTCCGCGCCAGCCTCGTC
>JBARAF010000147.1:0-23097 GCA_049791695.1 Croceibacterium sp. | reverse complement strand
GCATGATTACCAGCGCAACCGCGTGACGGTGTTCCTCAATCCGGAAAGCGACCCGCTTGGCACCGGCTACCACATCACCCAGTCGAAGATCGCCATTGGTTCGGGCGGGATATTCGGCAAGGGATTCGGCAACGGATCCCAAAGCCACCTCAACTACCTGCCCGAACCGCATACCGATTTCGTGTTCGCCACGATGTCGGAAGAATGGGGCCTGGTCGGTGGGTTGGCGGTGCTGCTGGTGTTCGGCATCATCCTACGCTGGGGCTGGTCAGTCGCGCGCAATGCGCCGGACCGTTTTTCCAGCCTGCTGGCTGCCGGCATGGTCTGGACGATGTTCTTTTACGTCTGCATCAACCTGATGATGGTGATGGGCCTGGCCCCGGTAGTCGGCATCCCGCTGCCGTTCATGAGCCATGGCGGATCATCGATGATGACCAACATGATCTGCCTTGGCACCCTGCTGATGGTCGATCGGTGGAGCCGAAAAACGGTGGCTGGCGGGATTTCCTGAAAATTCCTGCAAAAGGGGCTTTTCACGGCTGAAACAGCCGCTATAGGGGCGCTTCCCGGACACCAACCGGGCCAGCGGAAACGCCGGAATGGACGCATAGCTCAGTTGGTAGAGCAGCTGACTCTTAATCAGCGGGTCCTAGGTTCGAGCCCTAGTGCGTCCACCACCCTCAAAACAAACAACTTTTTGGCATATGCTCGGCTTAGTTTTTCGGCCTGCTTTTGCGCGCTAGCAATCACATAGCTATCACAGACCTTCCAAGCTCATTGCTCTTATCATTCCGAAAGATCGGACCGGGAGCGAATTGCAGTCACCCCCGGTCGCTTGCTGCTACCTTTGCCATTCTGTCGATTCGAAAGGACGAACTGATGTGGTGGCATGTTGCTTGCGAAGCCCTGACTGCCCAAAAGCGCCTAGCCATAACCTATGGCGGATTCACCAGAGTAGTTGAGGTCCACGCTGTCGGAACTACCGACGACGGCAATCCCGTAATGCGGGCTTGGCAAGTTAGCGGAGGAAGCAAAAGTGGGGCACCTTCGCCTTGGCGACTATTCCGGCTCGACCGCACTTGGCAATACGCCATCCTGAACGAAAATAGCGAGGCACCTAGGAGTGGGTATAAGCGCGGTGATAAGGCGATATCTTTCATACGCTGCCAAATCTAAACCGCCACAGCAACACATCCCAGCAGTGAAGGCGGGTCCGTTGTAAATGGAGCAATCGCTCCAATGTCCAAGCATGCATTGTTGATCTACCATCCACCCCTCACTTCACCGTAAATCCCGAAGGCGGCGGCGGCACCCCTTCCAGCGGGTTGCGCAGCCCGGCGGACCGCGCCCCACCAATCGCGGGCGCTCCATAGTAGCCGGGGAACGTGGTGTGCACGTGGTCCCCTTCCACAAGCACGCGGGCAGCAGGATCGTACCGCTTCACCTGTTGCGCCAGCCAATCCAGCGAACGGCCAGCAGGCGGGGTCAGGTCCAGCGACGAGCCATCGAGATGCCCACTGTTCGCGGCAGGGTGATAGCCCCGCTTTGCCATGTCGGCCTGATATGCCTGGGTCCGAAAGCCGGAAGTGATCCCCACCCCCGGAATCGCCGCTTGCAGATCGCGGAACACATTGCGCCCCGCGCTCTCCCCTTCAATCTTGAACCCCTCAGGCGGCGCGGGGACAGACCCGGAGGATCGCCCGGCACCGGCTGGCGAAGATCGCTTCCCGCCAAACGTGGAAGCCCGCGCCTCCGCCCTGGCATCGGCGACGATCCGGCGAGCAGCCTTCACCTTGGCTTCGTCATCCAGCCCGCGCCATTCCGGCGACTGCACCAGCACGGACAGGCCATCATGGGACGCCTTGCCCGACGCAGCCAGATAACTGTCGTATTGTTCCGGCGTCAGTTCCACCCCGCCTACCTTCCGGGGCGGATAGCCGGGCGCGTAGTCCAGCTGCATCAATTCGACGTTCACGGGATCATCCAATTGCGTGGACACCCATACCGGCGAAATCATGTCAGGCCCAAGCCCGCCCTCGCTGACAACTTCACGGCCCCAAATGTCACGCCGGGGCAGCAGGCTCTGCGAGGCACCCGGAACGCGGTTAATCAAGGCTTCCCCCACGCTGCCCGTTTCACGCTGTACCGGGTCAAGCGTCCGGGCCAACTGTGCCGCCCCGGTGGGGATCAAGAACGACCCCGCCAACCGTTCAAGCAGATTGCCCGCATAGCGGTCAGGTTCATGCAGCGCGCTAATCAGCCCGGAAATACCCGACAGCCAGGACTTGTCCGCCAGATTGCCCATGATCGAAGCCACCACCAGCGTAGCCTTGTCGTCCCGCTGGCGCTCACTCATGCCGTCCGGCAGCGTTGCCATATCGGCCGCAACCCCGACCGTAGTGGAGAACGGGTCAAGCCGCTTATAGCTGTACCAGCGGTCCCCGATCTTCACGCTGTAAGGCTTGCGCCCATCGGCATAGAACAGGCGAGACTTTGCAGGGTCCGAGGGAGCCGATCCGGTAACGCGTCCGGCAAGGGCCGCTTCGTAGATCGCCACCCCGAAGCCGGTCCCGATGACAGCGCGGGCAATCGCCATGTCACGTGACGCACCACCGGCAGCAAATTCCTTGCGCCATTCCTGCAACAGCGGCGCGGCAGGCGACCGCTCAGCAGCAAACTTCAGCAGGTTAGTGGGGGTCCGCACGAACGGCAGGAACACCTTAGCGGGCAGGGACTCGCTGGTGATCGCGGACACCTTGGAGGCAACCGGACCTAGCGAGCGCTGGAATGTCAGGTACCGCCCGTAATCGAATGCCGCCACCATCATTTCTTCGGTGGGGTTCGCCGTCAGGTCCGCAATCCGGGCCGCCGCTGCCTCTCCCCGTAAGCCTTCGCTGCGAGCAAGGCGGACCGCCTGGGCCGACAATTCCATACGGCGGGCAACGCCCTTGAACAGTTCATCCTCAGCAGTGAGCAGGCGGGTAGGAATGCGGATGACCTCGCCTTTGAGGCCACTGATCGCTCTAAATTCGTCCCCTTCGACCTTGGAAATGAAGTCCGAAGCGTTGCCGGTCCGCAGGGCGCGAGCAAACAGGACAGCGCCTTCCTTGGCACCCTGCAAAAGACCGAAGGCCCGCGCCCCGACTTCGCTTGCCGTCACCCGGTCAATGGCCGAGCGGCTGAATGCCTGGCGCGCAGCCCCGACCAGTGCCCCGCCCGCAAATTCGGGGATCTGCGCCAGCGAGGTAAGGGTGTTGCTGGCGATGTTGACCGCGTGCGTCTGCGGGCCGCTCAGCAGCATGTTGATATACAGTTCCGACAGCTTGTGCCGGAACTTCGGCTTTGCCGCCTGTTCCGCCAGCGTGTTGAACACCCCCGGCCCCGCCTCCACCGCGTCCAGCAGGGTTTCAGCGGCCCCCTTCAAGCCGTCACGGCCACCGCCACCACGGACCAGCGCCCCAAGCACCGGCCCCCGCGCAGCGCCAGACTTCGCCACCATCTTGAACTGTTGCAGGGCGCGGCCAGCTTCCGCCGTCATCCCGGCAACCTGTTCCTGAATTGCGACATGGCGCATCCACTTTTGCCGAAACTCGGCCAGCAGATCGCCGCCGGGTTCTTCAAACGCCTGCACACGGCGGGCGACGTTGACCAGTTCGTTACCGGAGCGGGCGAGGATTTGGCGCGCCGCAAGGGCTTCCTCTGCGTTCAGAGCCTGCCCCTTCCGCCGAGACAGCAGGTTATCCGCCGTCATACCAAGATCAGCCGCCAGCGCCTCGGTTTCCGCCTGCGTCACCCGTCCCCGCGTGGCCGCATCAAAGCCAACCCGATCAACCGTGGTTTTGAGGGCGCGGGCAATGTCCTGCGGACTCTCCAACCGGGTAACGTCAATGTTGCCAGCCCGGCGGATCGAATCGCTAGGCCATTCCACGTAAGCCTCAGGCGGGGCGAACGGCTGCGGTTCATTGGCCGGGGTAGACCTGTCCTGATAGACTTCCGCCCCGGTCTCGAAACGCTGTTCCTGCAACGAGTAGCGTTCCGACTGAGCGCCATAAAAGCGTTCAATCTGCGGCATATCCTCCGGCAGAAAGCGCCGGTTAGCCCCGTTGTCCTGCGTTTCGCGCAGGCCTTCTAGAAACTGGTTGATGGACGGACGTTCCGTCAATTCGGGGAAATAGCCAGCTTCCCATGCAGCCAGCGCCGCATCGTCCAAGGTCATGCCATCGTTGTTATTAATCAGCGGCCCAAATCGGGCTTCCTGCCCGACGAAGTCCATTCCCCGGCGCGGGGCATTGGTCATCCCCATGCCGCGCAGATCGCCGCCCTTCGTGACGCCGTCGCCAGCATCATTGATTCCGCCGCGCAGACGCACCCATTCGACCAGATCAATCGGGCCGACCTTGGGGACTTCCTTGCCCATGAAATTGCGAACAGTCGTTCGCGCCAGTTCCCCCCGCTCGTTCGGAGCGCGGGCCGGAACATAGCGGCCAGCATCACGCGCCGCCGCTTCTTCCACGCTGGCGACTTCGTTGGATGCAACCGGGAGCACATCACGCGGCTGCAAGTCTCCTGCCACGGCCTGCACCTGCGCAGGGGCAAGAGGCTCGTCCATCCGCTGCGGACGAACCGCGCCCGGCGTAAGGTCGAGATAGTCACGCTGGCGCAGATCGCCGGAAACAGAGGGCATCTGTTCCGCAGCCATGCCGACGCTTTCCGGCCGATCCAGCGCGAAGCCTTCCGGCGGGTGCGGTACATCGCCCGGCATGGCCTGTGCTGCCCCCTGAGCGCCGCCAGAGGCTTCCACGCCGGGAAGGGCCTGCCCTGCACCATCTGGCACGGCAGCGGCTTCCCTTCCCCCAAAACCGACAGCACCGCGCAGCCTCTGCGCAGCAGGTGCCAAGCGTTCCAAACCAGACCGGACCAATGGCGCGGCAGCTTCCAGCGCCTTGGCCCCCAAGGCATTAGCCACAGCACCGACAGGGGCCCCGATGATCGCACCTTGCGCCCGATCGACAAGCCCGCCGTCAGCCCCAAGGAAGCCTTCCGCCGCACCGTAAACGGCACCAACGCGGGCCAGTTGTGGGACAGTGGTAGCGCCAGCACCATAAGGGATCATAAAGCCGCTGGTGACGGCCCCGGCCAGATTGCCGCCCGTGGTTGCGTAAGGATGGGCCGTTTCGTCGTAGCCAAGGATGCTGGCATTCTGCTGCTGGTTGTTCTGCCAAATGTCCGCCAACCGGCGGTCACTGTTCCAGACATTTTCGCGGCCATCGGTGCCGCCCAGCATATCCGCCACGGCCCCGGCTTCATCCAGACCGCTAGCGAGAAAGCCCGACCCGAAACCACGGATAGCGGAGCCCGTCGCCCCGTCACCCAAATCAGTCAGCGGCATCGGCAACAGGTCATAGCTAACGCCGTCCGCCGTCAGCGCCTGCCCCTTGGCCCTCGCCGCTTCCCTTGTGCGGATGAACGCCTGCACCGCCGCAGGATCGACCTTGAAACCGCCCTGGCTTTCGACAAACTGCACAACCTGTTCGGCAGTCCCATCGCCAAGGATCAAATCCAGATACCGCTTTTCAGCCTCTGGCCTCATCCCGGCCACAGGCGTTGGCGTGTCAAAGAATTGCGCCACGGCTTCACGAGAGGGAACGTAATCCGGGTTATCCCGATACTCTGCCGGGGGCTGAGTGAAAGTGTCATGCACCCCGAGGCGGTTGATCCGCGCCAGCCGTTCCGACTGCATATAGTCAAAGCGCCGCGTCGGATCGCTGGACAGGTAATCCGGCGCAGCGAACGCATTGCCATCCCTGACAAGCGCGTTGCCAACGTCCGCACCGCCTGCCGTCACCGGTCCGACATTGCGCCCATAGCTCTTGCCGACCACCTGCCCGAATTGCGGGCTGCTGCTCTGGATCAGATCCACCAGCGCATTGCGCGACCGCTGCCCCACCGGCACCGCCCCGCCATCCTGCGTATAGCCCTGCTGGCGCAGTTCCGGGGCATCGACCCCCAGCAACCGCCAATCGGCGCCCTGTTCGGGGCGGACCGTGTCGCCATCAATGGCGCTTATGGCACCGCGAGGGAAAGGCAGCGGCGTGGCGGATTTTACCGGCTTGCTCTGTTTAGGGCCATCGACCTTGAAACCGGGCGGCGGGGGCGGAATATCGCTCAACGGACCGGCACCCATGCCGAGCCATTCCACTGCACCTTGTTACCGCTGCCATCGGTGGCCGTAGGGCGGACAGCGCCGCCGCGAGATGCCCCCGGCGTCCGGGCAGGCGGCGTCTGGCGCAGGGAAACCCGGTTGCGCTGCCGCAGTCCTTCCAGGCCAACGCGGTTGCCGTACCGCAGGGTTTCCAATTCGGAATCGTTGGCAGTGCGGTGATCGTCCAATTCCAAATCGCGGCCATGCGCTGACGGACCACCCGACCGCAGGACATAATCCTCCACGGCCCGGAAATAGTCTTCCGAACCCGGCTCTAGGCCAAGGTCTTGCGCATAAAGCTGGAAGTCCTCCGGCCCGTCATAAATCACGCTACTGCTGCCCGTAGCTGGATCAAACTGCACCCGGTCACGGCCCACCGTAAACGGCGCGGAAGCCCGCAGGTCCGCGTCCCGCTGAGCGGCGTAATCGCCGTGCTGCCAATCCATGATTTGCGCCTGCGCCTGCTGCATCCGCTGAGCGCGGGCCCGATCCCGCTCGGCAAATGCTTGGGAAAGCAACGGCCTGCCGGTCAGGGTGTCTGCAATCGCGCCGACGATGCGCTGCCACCGCTTCGGGCCGGATTGATCTCCGGCAAGCAAATCCAACGCCTGCTGATAATCAAACGGCTGACGGCTTGTAGCACCCAAGGGCGCGGGCTGGTCTTGTGACGGGTTCAGCAACGCAGCGCGCTGATCGCTCACCCCCATCGGGGCCTGCGTGTTGAGCGCCAGCGGTGGGGGCGTGCCGTTTGCCTGCGCTGCCTGCGTTTCGGAGGGACGCGCACGGGCGAGATTGGCAATCGACTTGCCGCCTGCGAACAGCCCACGGGGCAAAGGTGCGGGGCGGTCAAGCGGGAGCGCGGCAGTCTGCGGACGAGGTGCAAGTGTCGTGAACATTGTTGGCCCTTCAGATAGCTTCCATTTCGGTGCGGACGTCCTTTGCCCACGCGGCAGTTTCCGGTGACGCGGACGAGACAAATTCCTCCAGATGCTGCGCGCAAAGTTCGCAGCCGCGATCCGCCAGGAGGGACGCCAAGGCGATAGACTCTGCCTTCCAGAAGTCTGTGTAATCGGAACCTGCGCCGTGTTCGGACAGGCTCAGACCAAGGCCGAGCAGGGAAAGGATTGCGCCCCCGTCCGCTTCCGCGCCAGTGGCGGCATAGGCCATGCGCGCCATGACCAGCGCCTCACACATGATCGCAATGTCGTTATCCCGCATGGCGGCATCGCCGCCCTCTTTCGCCAGAAAGCGCATCGCCTCGACGTCGCCCGCCGCTGCGGCCTTCAGATACTTATATGGGTTGAAGTCAGTCACTGGACGGGCACCCAGGCCGAACCGGTCCATTCAACCTTGTTGCCCTTGCCATCCGTAGCGGTGGGGCGCGCAGCACCCCGGCGGTCAGTGCCTGCGGCGCTTGCGCCAAATTCCAGTTGATCGGCATAGCCCGTCCTCAGTGAAGTGTGACCGTCAGGGCGGGGAAATCCGCCCCCAGTTCGTTCGCGGTGATTGCGGCCAAGGCCATCCAGCCTTCAGGCGAGCGGAGCAGCGGCAGCATTGCGTCGGGGACGGTGCAAAGCACCTCGAACACCTCGACCTCGCCCACGCGCAGTACCGGCGCGATCCGGCGCGCCAGTTCCAAAGCTGTCAGGTATTGCGCCCGTTCATCCACCCGGCGCTGTTCTTCATATGCGGCCACGCGAAGCGCGCTGCCAAGCAGGTCACCAAGGGAAAGCCGGGGGACGGCGTTCACTGAAGGCCGACCTTCTCACGGGCAATCGACCGGAGAAATTCCGACACCGAACAACCGGCGCGCCGTGCCTGTTCAGACAGGGCATTTACCAGCGGCGGACTTGCCCGAAAGGAAAGATGTTCCGTGTTCATTTTGCGCCTCTGTCATCACGACGATACGTGCCGCGTCGGTAGCACAAAAAGCGCGTTCTGTCAACTTATGGCCCCTTTATGATCCCTTTTCGTTCCTCCCTTTTTCGCGCATAGGAAAGCGCCCGGCGCACCGATCAGCAGGCAAAACATCATGGGATCAAAGAGGCTGGACAGCCTGTCAGATTATCTGCGGCACGGTTACCGCCTCAGGATAGATTGCAAGGGCTGCGGGCGCGGGGTGATCGTGGATCCGTTCCCGATACTGGAACGGTGCCATAAGCAGGGCTGGCCTTACACCATGCCAGCTATTGAGCGCCGGTTGCGTTGCTCCATCTGCGGCGGAAAGAACCTTAGGCTTGGCCCGGCGTTCGGAGACTGACACCGCTCGTCCGCCCGTTATGCCCCGGTAAATGACGGGCGCAGGGACCTAGAGCAGCGCGACCAGATAGCCAATTGCGGCAAGCGCCAGGGCAACGGCTGTTAGCAGGGCCGCATGGCCCAGACTGCGCTTGTCCGGCCCGGTGACTGCCTGTCCGCTGGTGTCGATCGAGCGCGCCACCTTCCACCAGTAGAGCGCGGCGAACAGAGCCATGACCGCGCCCATGGCGACCAGTACTCCCGCAGGATCAGAAACCGGGCCTATGCTTTCCATATAGGCGAATATGGCCCCGACAGGGCCTAGACGTCAATCTCCGCCACCGTAACGCCCACCCGGCCAGAACGGCGCACAAAAGCCGCCCCAGCCTGCTCTAGCGCCTGTTGCAGCTTGCCGATGTTTTCCGGGGTGATCGTGTCGCCGCCTTCGAAGCGGGCAACGGTAATCCGCCCCACCCCGGCCAGTGCCGCCAGATCATGGGTGGACAGGCCCAGCGCAGCGCGGGCCATCTTCGATTGCGTTCCGTTCATAGTGCGACAATTTATCTCACATAAGGGGTTGACGCAAGGCCACTCTAGTGAGACATTTTGTAGCACTTGGCCGTAACCGGTCAGGCGGACCGAGCGGAGGGTGGAGCCTCCAACCCGGTCCTATCGCAACCCTCTATCGAAGGGCACGAATATGGAACTCAATACCGCAGACAAGGGCACTTGTAACGCATGGTTAGATGACGGCGTCATTCTGGCATATCTCCACCGCAAGGGCATGACGGGCGCAGTTGACGTCGACCTGATTGCAGAGGTTCGCTGGAACCTGCTGGGCCAAGCGATCATGAGTGCTCTCAAAGAGTACGACAACGCCCCGATGGACCTGAAAGCCTACGCCGACCAGCTGCTATCCCTGACCCCGGATCAGGCAAGGGAACTGCCCGGCTCAGAACCCCTTGTCGCTGTCACCCGCCGCGCCTTTGCGCTGCTGGCCCAGAAGCTGGAGGCGTGAACATGGCTACCACCACAACACCAGCGCCGACCGCATCCACTGACGCGGAACTCATCGCAGCTTGGGCCGACTTTCGCGCCGGGCAGATCGAAATGGAGGACTTGGACGACGACGCCGTAGGTTCAGGCAATCCCGCCGAAGCCGAGATTTGGCGCAAGATCGACGGCGCCGAGGCGATCATTCAGCAAACCCCGGCAAAGTCCCCGCGTGGCGCGGCAATCAAGCTGTGGGTCGCACTGGCCCACATCACTACCGACCGCACGGAAATGACCCTTGTAGTCCGCCGCGACCGCGAAAATCTCATTGCCATCGAACAGGGCATGGATTGGGATGCCCGGCTGATCCTTTCAGCCATTCAGTCGCTTGAAGGGATGGAGGCGTGAACATGGCATCGCTTCACCACGACACGGGGGGGGCTTCGGCCCTCCCCCTTCACCTGATCGCCCAAGCCATTCCGCGCCTGTCCCGCCATGACCTTGCAGCGCTTGCCGAACGCCTGATCGAGCGGCTGGACCAGCAAGACGGCGATCCAGACCTTGAGGATGACGACCCTTCCGGCCAGCGCGACGAAGACGGCGTAAACACCGGCAATGGCGCGCTTTGGGAGCATGGCAAAAACTTTGCTGGCCCAGGCTGTATGATCAGCGACGAAGACTGCAACCAGTCGATCATCTAGGCCCGGTCAATTCATCCAAAAACTGGCGACAGGGGCAGGAATGATCCTGCCCCTTTTTCTTGCCTTCGTACGGATGCGCCGCGATTGAAGCAGAGTGACACGAAAAGCGCGATTCACGCAGGGCGACCTCACCCGCGCAATTCGCGCGGCCAAGGGTGCAGGTTGTGAGCATTTCCGGGTGCAGATCGCGGTGGACGGTACAATGACAGTTGAAGTGTTCCCGGAAGCGCAGGCGGAGGCGGATCAAGAAATTTGGTCCGACGACGACTTTTGATCGCGCACGAAATTGCATCGAAAATCCGCCGCGCATTGCGTAACCAGACGGGCGCAACGTTCACCCACGAGCAGCTTGTATGGATGGCGCGCCACGGCGTGCTTGAACTGCTAGCAAAAGCCGAGATTGCAGAACTGCTGGCAGACATAGACGGCGAGATGAAAGATGGCACTTGATCCGCGTCGGCCTTACTCTGTTGAAAAGCTGGCTAAGCGGTGGAATTGCGGGGAAGCCCTAATCCGCAAATTGGTCACGGAAGGTAGATTGCCGTCATTTCGGATTGGCACGCTGATTAGGATTTCCGCCGTGGAGGTCGACCGTTTTGAGCAGACCGGACCCTGATTCCCGTTATGGCTGGTCGAGGATGCTGAAGCGCAGCAGCGCCGCCGCCTACCTCGATATGTCGGAGAAGGCTTTCGAACGCGAAGTCGCCAACGGCAGGTTGCCGCAGCCAATTATACTAGGCGGCCGGAATCATTGGTGCAGAAACGCAATCGATAAAGCGCTGGACCAATTGACCGGCGCAGACCCAGTGCCCGAATATCGCCGCGAACTGGAGGCCAGGTACGCCCGCAAGAAGAAATAGTGCCCCCCGATTTCACACGCATTTTACGGGTCCCCGCTAAGCGCGCTGGCCGTCAAGCATTCGACCTAGAAGCCGAACAAGGGCAGCAGCCTCTACCGTTTCCTCAGATCGCGCACCGTGCTTCCAGGCATTGCGGTTGCCTTTAGGCGCGCCGCTTCCCTGCCCCCCGTGCATCCGGCACCGCTTCGCCCCGCGCACCGCAGGGGCTTGGCAAGCCGTGCCCTTGCGGGTCTTGGCCAAGCAGCGCGGGGACGCCGCCAATCGCTCCGGTTCCGGCTGCATGAGGTTGTCCGTTCGATTGTCCATTTTGCTGCCCCCCGGAGTAATGGTTGAATTGTTCGGCAATGACGGCCTGACCGCCTTCGTTGACGTGGACATGCCGCACGACCTGTTCACGGGGCTGGTGCAGCTTCACCAAGGCTTCCAGCGTCTGACGGGAATTGCTCTGCGCTTTCAACGCCAGCCGCATGTAGCGATCCATCGCTTCGGGATAGTCGCCCATGTTGGCAGCGCTGCGCCGGGCCAGTTCCGTAAACATGCTGTCGAGCGTCAGCGCCTGAGAAAGCAGCGTGCGGCTGGCAAGTTCCATATCGCCAGCAGCGGCCTTGTCGCCCTCTGCCAACATGAAACGGGTGTTGTCCATGATGCCTGGCAGATCGACGCCATCACCAAACAGTCCCTTGGCAAAGCCGCCGGCAATCGCCCCGTGCCGGAATCCCGGCCCCAGCACTTTGCGCGCCATGGCAGCGTAAGGTGCTTCATCCGGCGCTTGCTCGACCTGCAATGTGTTGTCGGGCGGTATATCCGCCAGCACCTGTTTCGCTTTTCTGGCCATCTTGTGCCCTCACTTCTCGACGTTCAAATTCAGAGCCCATCACATCGACACCCGCACCACACCACCACCGCACCCTCCTATAGAGGGGTGCGGGTGGTGCGGGCGGGGATCAGCACGGGTCACCTTCCGCACTTTCCGCACTTTCCGCACCACACGTTTGGAGGTGCGGACGGCCACCAATCTCGCTGGGGTCGACCGGGTTGCCGACGACAACAAAGGGGACGTCGCGCCCATTCTCCCGGCGGCGATCAATCTGGATCGCCTCATTCGTCCGCCATGTCCGCAGAATTGCCTTGATCCGGCCCTTGTCCGCTTCGGCATTTAGGCCCGCCACATTGGCGACCAGATGGCCCACCCAATCCTTAGACTGTGCGCTTTCCCGCCAGTCGCCCGACGCTAGGCCCTGCTGCACCATGTAGAGGTGCCAAGCGGACAGGCCGTGGAACACATCGGGCTTTTCCCAAAGGCTGGCGACACCGACGAAATCCGAAGGTTCCAGCGCCCCGCCGTTCTCAAGGCACTGGCCTTCCAGTTTCACCCACGTTGCCGCGTCCGGCGGCGCACGGTTAGCCTTGCCGGTGTCGATCCGCACCAATGACCGGCGCTCAGCCTCCTTCACGCCCAGCGCTTCGGCATCGGCCTTGCTCATACCATTCAGCGGCAGGACCACGCGGGCAGCATCGCGCAAAGCCACTGCGCCGCGCCCGTCCTCTGCGGTGGCGTCCCGGTCCCCCATCTTCTTGGTATGATGGACCAGCACGACCGAGCAGCCGGTTTCCTGCGCCATCCGCTTCCACCGCTTGGCGACGGCATCAATCGCCTCGTTACTGTTCTCGCGCACGGCATGGCTCGACACGAACGGATCAACGAAGATCGCCGCAATCTTCCGTTCCCGGATCGTGGCGGTCAGGTCCTGAAAGACATCCTCGGCCAGCGCGAAGCCGTCGCGGTCCTCGGTCGCCGTGCAAAGCGGCTGTTTCAGCCCGCTGTCCAAGTGGACGCGGTCCCCACAATCGGCTTCCGATACAACGTGGAAGGTGCAGGCAGCGGACATTTGCCGTTCCAGTTCGTCTGTCCCATCTTCCAAGTTGTAGATCCACACCGCTTGAGGACCGCGCGGCAGCAACTTCCCAAGCAGGGGGCGACCGCTAGCCAGCGAAAGGGCCAGCGTATTGCTAATCGTGCTTTTGCCGGTGCCGCCGGGTGCGATGATGGCAGTCACCTCGCCACGCAGCAGCCAATGGCCCAACAGCCATTGCCGGGTCGGAAGGGTGGACGGTTCGGGCCAGCGATAGGGCGTGGCCTTGATCGCCCTGGCGGACCTGATGCGGGCCGTCGCCACAGATGGCGGCGTTTCCGCGAGGTCGAGGGGGGCAACAGACGCCATAATGATTATTCCCCCTGCAAAGCCGCAGCGATACGCGCCGCAACTTGGTGACGCGGAATGTCCGCAAAATCGGTCCCTGAGGCACTGGCAGCGGCAGCGCCCCCGGCCGTGGCCAAAAACCCACCGACGCTCTTGGCGGCGCTTGTGGCGGCATTCAGGCCAAGGTTATCGGGTAGGTGGCTGTCATCGTCCCCGGCGATAACCAACACCCGGCCCGGAAACAGGCGGCGCATATCCCGCGCCACAGGGCCAAGGTTAGACCACGACAGCGCAGCAACCACGCCGAAGCCGGTGGCATCGTGGATTGCCGACAGGGTGGAATAGCCCTCCCCAATCACCAGCGGACCATCGGAAGGCTGCCCGTCATTCAGGAACGCGCCGTGCGACCAGAACAGCCCCTTGGTGCGGCCATTCTTGAGGAACAGCTTGGTTCCGTCCGGCTTGATCCGTTGCAGGTTCCACAGGGCAAACCCCGCGTCGATCATCGGCACCAGCAACAACCGGCCCGACTGACGCACCCCCACCGGCTGCAAGGCCTTGCGGACAAGGTACGGGTGCCCCGCATCGGCCCGCCCGGCCTCGCCCCACAGGTCAGCGGCTACGCTGGAAGCCTGTTGCTCTTGTTCGATCCGCTGGCGGGCGCGTTCCTGTTCGGCAAGCCGCAGGGAAAGCTTTTCCGCCGGGGTCAGGCTACGCGCCTCACCTTCCGGCAGGAAGCCGTCGAGACGGAGCATTTCCTTGACCGCCAGAGCGTCCGCCCGCGTGCCGTTGTAGCACGTGACCAGCAGCCCATCGGGCGCGCTAGCACTGGCCTTGATCGCCGTCCCCCGGTCCCGCTTGGAATGTCCCGGCGTCGGGATCAGCGCATTGCCTTTGCAGACCTTGCCGCCGTAGCACTGCGCGATTGCCTGAATGTCCACGATCATTGGCCCGGCCCTCCGAGAAAGGTGCAGCTTTCGGTATCGCGGCACAGTTCCAGCGCGACGGCCATTGCCGCCCACCAAGTACCGCATTCGATCATCAGCGAAGCGCCCGGATCATCGACCGGCGACAGGTAGGCGATGGGGCGGCGCTTGAGGACTTCGTCCAGATAGAACCACCCCGCTTCCTGATGCGTGGTGACAGCTTCAGTCATACCAGCACCCCCTGCGCTTCAGGGCGCTGGACAGAGTAAGCCGTCACCAGCGAGCCAAGGTCACCCTCGCGGCGGCCGATTTGGTGCAGCAGGCCACGCTTGACCAGTTCCCCGCAGCGGGGCCGCACGACATGAACCGGCAAGCCAAGATCGACCGCAACCAGTTCCGGGATCGCGCCATTTGCCCCGTAGCGGCTGAATGCTTCCATCACCTGCCGATGACGCCGGGCCAAGGTCTTGTTCACCCTGGCAGCGGCGGCCATGCCGTTAGCGAGCGTCAGGGCACTGTTGCCTTTGAAGCCCACTGCGTTGCCATCACGGTAGTGCGGGGTGATGTTCTGAATATCGGTCATCGGTCAGGCCTCCACGGCTACGCCTGCACGCTCTGCGAGCGTCAGGAACCAATCGGATTGCTTGGGTGTCAGCGGCGCATCTTCCGCCACGATCTGGCCGAGAAACGAGCCAGCCTTGCGGGTAAGGTGCGTGCTGTCAGTGAGGATCGCCAACGCGGCAGCGCGGCACTGGCGGGGGTCCGACAGGACAAAGACCGGGGCGCTCATTTGCCACCGTCCCGGCGATACTGCGCCAATGCGTTGCCCGTGCCGCACAGCCGGTTGAAGGCCTTTTCAGCACCGGCACGGGAAAGCTGGCCGTGGGGCAAGCCATTGGTGCGGCGGGCAATATCCCAGCGGTTGCGAGCATCCCACAGCGCAGCCTCGAAGCGTTGCACTTCCGAGAGGTTTCCGCTATGTTCTTCACGCTCACCGCCGCCAAGCAAAGAGCGATTTTCAAGGGGCTGTTCGGCCTTGGTCAATCCAAGAACCGGACGGCCCCCGCGTCCCTTACGGGTGGAACGCAGACCGCAGTCGAGAGCGGCCATTGCTCACGCCGCCGCCGTTTCAGAAGTGGACTGGAAGCGATTGGCGTCTTTCCACGCTTCAATGTCGGCAGGATCATAGAGAACCTTGCCGCGACGGCCCGGCGACTTGATGAACCTGGGCCCGCGCCCCTGAGTACGCCAGTTTTCAAGCGTGCCCACGCAAACACCAATGCGCGGTGCAGCGGCTTTGGTATCGAGAAGATCGTTCATTGCACTTCCCACAATTGGCAGAACGACTTGTGCTGCCTTCAGGTGGGGAAGAATTGGCCCATTTGGGTGCTAATCAGCGCGGAGCAATGCCGGACAATAACGAGCAATTAGCCGTCCTGTGGATAGTCAGCATCATCAGGGAAAGGCTGGTCTGCCAACCAAGTCCTATATCGGCGGAGCAGTTGGCGGACTGTGTCGACACTCAAAGGATTGTCGTGCCCTCGCTGCGCAAGGAACGTGGCAATTGCGTCATATTGCCCCTGTTCGGACGGAAGTTCTAATTCACCGCGTTCACTTAGAACTGCAAACGCAGCCGCAAATTGCGACCAACGCTCTGCATCGACCTTTGCCCCAGCGCCCGCCGCCCTGCGTCGAGGTTTATCTAACTGCGTCTCGCTTGGATCAACTCCATCGAGAATCGCGATTTCCTTTGCCGACAAATCAAAGCAATGGATCACGCTACCCCGGTGAAACTCCACGCCTACCGCAGATACGAACACCATTTCTGGGTAGTTGAGAAATTCAATTGATAGGGTTTCGTCGAGACTGGTGAAGGCAAACATACCTTCAAAGACGTGGCAACTTGCTCCGCCGAAGCTATCCCGCTCTACGGATCGCCAAGCGCCCGCCGGGACCAGCCAGTTTGTTTTGAGTGCTGAAAGCTCCTGCTTTGGTCGAAACGAAGCGCGGATATTATAAATTTGCGCGCTTTCGCAGCGGACCAATAGACGCCCAGCCGCCAACTCCGGCACTAAGCGCGCCCACCGCCCAATCTGCATACCAAGGGCCTCGTCCAGCGCCTTATCCAATCGCCTGCCCGGCACCCAATCATCAGTTTCAATAGCCATATCAGCCCCTCCGTAGGGCTTCCGCTTAAAAAACGGGGCGGCAGGCCGGGCGGAAACCGACCGTTCGGGAGCTACCCTAGCCGCCCCGCCCGCTCAGGCTCGCCTCTCGGCAAGCTGAACCACGTTAGACTTGTCGGAACCGGAAACGACCAAGGCAAGATGATCCGCCCACGCCTGTAGTGCGACCTTCTTTTCCGGCCCCCAGTCGTGCCTCTGATAAATACCCGCCACACCAGAGCGCGAACCGCTCACATGGTTGAGGATTGCTTCGGTAACCTCGAACCGGACACCCAGCCGCTGCATTCCCGTGGCGAGCGTCCGGCGCAGATCATGCAGGGTCCAGTGGGGCAGCGCCTTGCCGCCGTTCGCCTTCGTCACCTTGCCATCAAGCCGCGCCTTCGCCTTGGAAAAGCCGCTAAAGGGTGTTTCCCCGGTAGTGGTGAACAGCAGGCCTCGGCGCGGCCATTTATCACGCTTGCCCGCGAGCCCCGTCAACACACCCACCGCAGACGAGGACAGCGACAGGTCCAGAGCCATGCCGTTCTTCGCCCTGTCAGCGGGCAGGTTCCAGATTGCTTCACCTTCGCGCAGTTCGTCCCATTTCATCCCGGCGACTTCCTCCCGTCGCGCACCCGTCAGGATGAGCAGGCGCACCAATGGGCCGAACGGCTGGCCCAGATCGCCCGCGACGTTGAAGATCAGCGCCAGTTCTGCATCATCCAGCACCCGGTCACGCGACGTAGGGACCGGCGGAGACTCCATCCCGGTCAGCGGCGAGGACGCAATATCATCCTCGGCAACGGCGAAATTGAACAGACGGCGCAAGATTGCAAACAGCTTGCGCGCCGTGGCGGGCATATCCCGCACCGGGGCCAGCACGGCCCGAATGTCCTTGCGGCTAATGTCCGGCAGCGGCTTGTCTTTCAGCACCGGCACGGCAAACCGGTCTAGCGTAGCCTTGGCATCGGCATGGGATGCTGGCCATTTCACCTTGAGGCAATCGCGCTCAAAGCGGTCCAGGTACTTATCAAATGCCAGATCGATGGCCTGTCTGTGTCGCTCGACCTTTTGCCGCTGGGGGTCGATTCCCTGCGCAACCAGCATGGCGAGCCGTTCAGCTTCGCCCCGCGCCTTATCCGGCGTCAGAGCGCCAAATTTGCCAATCGTGTAGCGGCGCACCTTCGCCCCTCGCCCGCCGATGCGGTACTGGTACACAAAGACCTTAGAACCGGCTGGCGTGACCTTCACCCCAAAGCCGGGAAGCTTGCTGTCCCACAGGAGCTTGTCCTTTGGTCCCGGGTGCAGTCCGTCCAGTGCCTGCTTCGTGATTTTCGCGGTTGCCATGTGATTGCTAATCCCACTTTCAGCAATCACGATAACATGGGCGACCGTGAACACCAAGGGAACAGCGGGGACAATCTCCACTGGTTACGCAGGCGGCAGGGTCCGCTCCCGCCCGTAAGGGGCCGATAACTCTTAATCAGCGGGTCCTTGGTTCGAGCCCAAGTGCGTCCACCACCCTCCCTAAGATCTATCACGCCCCACCAGGTTCTTGTGCCATTGTGTCAGGCCTCCCGTTGGCCAATGAAGGCGCTGAAACCCGCCAGAAATGCCTGGATCTGGCTACGCAAGGCTGGGTCGCCGATCTGCCCGGCTTCGTCGAAGACACCGCCTGCGCGTGAAACCATCATGCGACCACCGGTCCACAGATTGACGCCAAGCGTGCGCAGCACTGGCAACCAGTCGTTCTGCGCCAGCAAAGTGCCGAAGCCGCCCGGCGAAGCACCGAGGATCGCGAAAGGGCGGCCAGCGAACACGTGGGGAATGTCGCCCGGTGGGCGCGAGGCCCAGTCTATCGCGTTCTTGAAAACGCCGGGGATGCCATTGTTGTATTCGGGCGTCGCCAGAATCACGCCGTCAGCCGAAGCAATCGCTTCCTTGAGATCAATCACCGCGTCAGGCAGGCCATTGGCCGCTTCCGCATCAGCGTCGTAGAGCGGGATGCCATGGAGCGTACGGATTTCCAGTGCCACACCTTGCGGCATCAGTTCGGCCGCGTTCCGCAGCAAGGCAGTGTTGAACGAAGCCGTCCGCAGGCTCCCCGAGATGCCGATCAGCCGCATCACGCCTCCGGCCTTACCGAAATGCGCGGAACCTCACCCGGGCCAACGGTCATCACGTCCTGCCATTCGGGGTGCTTTTCATAGCGGGCGCGGACGTAGGGACAGATCGGGATGATGCGGAAGCTGGATTTGCGCGCATCGGCGATGAGGTAGTCTACCAGTGCCGCCGCCGCGCCCGTGCCTCGCAGGCTGTCCGGTGCTCCGGTGTGATCGGCGCTGATCAGGCTTGGCCCGCGATGGGTGAAGGTCAGTTCGGCCTCGTCGTCGATGTCAGCAACTTTTGCCACGTAGCGACCGTGGCGTCCGTCGTCCTCTTTGGTGATGGTGATCTCGGCCATAAATCCTCCTCGTCCTCGGGTTTCAGGAATTGTCATTGCCCATGGCCAGCACCAGACGAAGGTTCGGGTCCGCCGCTGGCTGAAAAGGCCCACTCTGCTGACCGAACAACAGCATTGTCGCATCGTTCGGGTCAATGACCTGGTGGGATCCGGCGAAATTGGCAGGTCCTCCGCTCATTTCAACGTTCCTTTCCATTTGCGGCGTTCAAGTGGTCAGGGCGTTTGGATTCATTCCCAATTTGAAAATCTTGCGCCCCGGCCAGCGGGGGAACCGGCCAGGGCGCGGCGGGTCAGGCTTCGGCCATCTGGCCGAACTGCCCGCTGTTGAAATCGACGATGGCCTGGCGGATTTCGGCCTCGGTGTTCATCACGAACGGGCCGTGACCCGCGATAGGTTCGTCGATCGGCTCGCCCGTCAGGACGAGAACGATGGCGTCGCCATCGGCATCCACGGTGACCCCGGCACCATCGCGCGAGAGCAGCACCATTTAGGCTTCGCCAGCCTGCTGGCTGCCGCCGACCGTGATATGGCCGGACAACACCACCAGCGCGCTGGTGTGGCCTTCGGGCAGGTCGAGCATAAGCGAGGCACCCGCCGAGAGACGCAGATCCCACATGTTGATCGGCGTGAAGGTATTCGCCGGGCCCTTCACCCCTTCGAACTCGCCCGCAATGATCCTGGCCTTGCCCGCATCGTCCGGAAGGGTGATGACGGGAACTTCAGCCGAAGTGATTGCCTGGTATCCGGGTGCGGACATCTTGTCCTTCGCCGGAAGATTTACCCACAGCTGGATCATCCGGAACGGACCGCCACTTTTGGTGAATCCGGTCGAGTGGAATTCCTCGTGCAGGATCCCGCTGGCCGCAGTCATCCATTGGACGTCACCGGGGCCAATGGTTCCGCCATTGCCGGTTGAATCGCGGTGGCTGACCTCGCCATCATAGACCACGGTGACGGTCTCAAACCCGCGATGCGGATGGCTGCCGACCCCGCGCGGAGTAGTGCCGGGCTCGAAGTAGTGCGGACCGGCAAAGTCGAGCAGCAGGAACGGGCTGATGTGCGCCCCCAGCGTGTTGTACGAGAACAGCGAACGGACTGGAAAGCCGTCGCCCACCCAGTGGCGATTGGGATTGCTGTAGCGTCCAAGAATAGTCTTCATGGCGTGAACTCCATGCCGGAGCGATCATCGTGCCCGGCTACGCAATGCTTTATGGTCCCGGAACGATCGCTTCGAAAGATTGCGATTCCGAACTCTGCGTCCTATTCATGCAACGATGCAGGACCTCAACGACCTCGGTTTTTTCGTCAAGGTGGTGGACCATAAGGGTTTTGCCCCGGCCGCTCGGGCGCTCGGACTGCAGAAGTCGAAGCTAAGCCGGCGGATTGCGCAGTTGGAGGATCGCCTGGGCGTGCGCCTCATCCAACGCACGACCCGCAAGTTCTCAGTTACCGATGTTGGCCAGTCCTATTACCAGCACTGCCTGGCCATGCTGGTCGAGGCCGAAGCTGCACAGGAGGTGATCGATTCGATCCGGGCGGAACCATCTGGTCTGGTCAGGATTGCCTGCCCGCCGGGATTGATCGCTTATCGTATTGGCACAGCCATAGCCGAATTCCTCTCCGCCAATCCAAAGGTGGAGGTGCTGCTCAAGGCTCACAGCCGTCCGGTCGATGTCATCCGCGAATGCTTCGACATCGTAATCCGCACTGGCGAGCCAGAGGTCGTTTCGGCGCAATTGGTCATGCGCAAGCTGGGCGAAGTCCGCCAATGCCTGGTCGCCGCGCCAGCCCTGCTCGCAGGTAGCGCGCGCCCGGCCATCCCATCTGATCTTGCCGCCTTTCCGGCGATCGCGCTTGGCAGCAACCTTGCCAGTGGCGGGACCGAACGGGTCGAATGGCAATTGGTCCATGCCGACGGACCACAGGCCTGCGTCCCCTCTCGTCCGCGCCTGCTCAGCGATGACCTCACGGCGCTTCGCGTTGCCGCGGTGGCCGGGATCGGCGTTGCCCAAATGCCGAACCTGATGATCGAGCAAGACCTGGCAGACGGACGCCTCGAAGCGGTTCTGCCGGGGTGGTCCTCCCCTAATATCAATGTCTACGCCGTGTTTCCGTCGCGCCGCGGCCTCTTACCTTCGATCCGGGCCTTGATCGATCATCTTGCCAGAGATTGCGCGCCATACGAGCATGGCACCTGAAGCATCGGCGTTCTCTGCGCTTCAAGTGGCCAAGGGCCATCATACATCGATGACAATTCACTCCAGCCCCGCAAGGCGCTTGACTATGGCGTCGCATTACGCTCATTCTCCAGTTGCAACTCACTCGCATTAGCACTTGGAGATGTCGGTGTACGCCTTTGTTGATCGCCCACTGTCGGAACTGGACCCGGGCACACGCTTCCTGGCCTGGGCCATGCGCAATTGGGTGATTGATGCGGGCCAGCGGATTTGTCCGGCCGCCCGGGTCGCCGCGCCCTTTGCCGCATGCAACCTGATGTCGGGCCTGCAACCGTTCCTGCGCCTGATGACCACGCTCAACCGACATGGCCTGGAGACCATGCATTTCTGCCGCCCGTCCTGCCCCCGGTTGTCGGAGCATGAGGCGATCCTGTTGTCCCTGGCCTGCCTGGCCGCTGACGGCCGGGTGGCGGCGGTTCAGGCGGCCTTGCCGCTGCTGGTGGAAGACGAAGCCACGGGCGAGGCGTTGATGGCCCTGGATGCGCTGGCCAAGGCAATGACGGCGGCCGACCTTACCCCGAACTGGCCCCTGCCCTGCACCAACCCCGGCTGAACTGCGGGCGAATTGCCTGTTTCGCTCCCGCCCGCGCTTGGCTAAGCGAATTGGGCAATCCAATGGGAGGGAAGCACCTTGAGCATTCTTGAAGGCCGCGTCGCCGTTGTCACTGGCGCCAGCTCGGGCATTGGCGAGGCTTGCGCGCTCGTCTTCGTGCAGAAGGGCGCCAAGGTCGTGCTCGCCGCGCGCCGGGCCGAACGGCTGGAAAAACTGGTGGCGAAGATCGAGGCAATGGGCGGCGAAGCCCTGGCCGTGGCCACCGACGTTACCGACGAAGCCGCCGTGCAGAACCTGTTCGACCAGGCTGTGGCCCGCTTCGGCACGGTCGACGTGCTGATCAACAATGCCGGCATCGCCGACAGCACCGCAGTTGATGAAATGCCGCTGGAACTGTGGAACCAGGTTATCACCACCAACCTCACCAGCGCCTTCCTGTGCAGCCGCGCCGCATTCCGCGTGATGAAGGGCAAGGGACGTGGCCGGATCATCAACATCGGCTCCATTTCCGCCCGCGTCCCGCGCCTGAACAGCCCGGCCTATGCCGCCAGCAAGTGGGGCCTGGACGGGCTGACCCGTTCGCTCGCCATCGATGGGCGGGAATTCAACATTGCCGCTTCGATCTTCCACCCCGGCATCGTCGCCACGGAAATCGCCCCGGGCGCAGTCGAGCTGCCAGAAGACCTGTCGGCCGATCCGATGGATATTGCCGCAGTGATCGTCCACATGGCCGACCTGCCGGATCACCTGAACTTCTACGAAGGCCTGGTGGTGCAGAACAAGATCCCGTTCCTCGGCCGCGGCTGAGGCCAGATCGAGGAACCGTCCGGTGGCAGCTGACCTCCAGTGCTACAACATCGCCGACCTGCGCCGCCTGGCGCAGCGGCGGCTGCCGCATGGCGTGTGGGAATATGCCGAACGCGGGACGGAAGACGAAGTGGGCATGGCCCGCAACCGGACCGCGTTTGACGACGTGACTTTCCGCCCGCGCGTGCTGCGCGGGGTGGAGAAAGTCAGTACCCGGACCGACCTGCTTGGCCTGCCCAGTGCTCTGCCGCTGGCGGTTGCGCCCACGGGCGCGGCCGGCCTGCTGTGGTATCAGGGTGATCTGATGCTGGCACGGGCAGCGGCCCGGGCCGGGGTGCCCTTCACCATTTCCAGCGCCAGCACGATGGACCTGGAACAAATTGCCGAGGCCGGTGGGCGGCTGTGGTTCCAGCTGTACCTGTGGGAGAACCGCGAACTGTCGCTGGCCGTCGTCGACCGGGCCCATGCCGCCGGGTGCGATACGCTGTTCGTCACGCTGGACATGGCGGTGGCGCCGAACCGCGAATATATCCATCGCAATGGTTTTGGCACGCCGTTCCAGATCAATGCCCGCAACACGCTGGACGTGCTGACCCACCCGCGCTGGCTGCTGGGCACCATGGGCCGCTACCAGTTGAGCGGCGGCATCCCCAGCCAGGCCAACCTGCCTGACCGGCTGCGCTCCAAGGTGACCAAGGGAGCCCCTCCCGGCGCGCTGTTCAAGCAGGACGATCTCGACTGGGACGGCC
>JBARAF010000146.1:0-2349 GCA_049791695.1 Croceibacterium sp. | reverse complement strand
GTAGGGATCGATGTCCACGCCCACCCGCACCCCTTGCGGGAAACGCAGCGCGCCCAGCCAGTCGCGGATAACCTGCTGCACTTCTGCGCTGCGCCGGGCGTTGAGCAGCAGGCGATAGCGGTACCGGCCACGCAGCAGCGCCAGCGGCGCAGGGGCGGGGCCGAGGATCTGCACGTCCGGCAAGCTAGGGCGGGTAGCGCCGATCTGGTTTGCCGCCAACCGCGCCTCGGCCTCGTCCTCGCTCGAGACGATGATTGCTGCCCACCGGCCGAACGGAGGCGCCCCGGCATCGCGGCGGGCCTCCGTTTCGGCGGCGTAAAAGGCGTCGCGGTCGCCCGCTTCCAGCGCGGCGATCACCGGCGCATCGGGGTGGCGGGTCTGGATCAGCACTTCGCCCGGCTTGGCCCCGCGTCCGGCGCGCCCGGCCACTTGCGCCACTTGCTGGTAGGTCCGCTCCGCCGCGCGCAAGTCGCCCCCTTCCAGGCCAAGATCGGCATCGACCACGCCGACCAGGGTCAATTCGGGGAAGTGGAAACCCTTGGTCACCAATTGCGTCCCCACGATCACGTCGATCGCGCCGCCTTCCGCCTGAGCGACGAAGTCCGCCGCCTTCTCCGGCGAATTGAGCGTATCGGACGTCACCAGTGCAATCCGCGCTTCGGGCAACAGTTCGCGCACTTCGTCGGCAATCCGTTCCACGCCGGGGCCGCAGGCGACCATGCAATCGGGCTCGCCGCATTCGGGGCAAGTGGGGGGCGGGGCGGTTTCGTGCCCGCAGTGGTGGCAGGCCAGCCGCTGTGACAGGCGGTGTTCCACCAGCCAGGCGCTGCAATTGGGGCATTTGAAGCGGTACCCGCAATGGCGGCACAGCGTCAGCGGGGCATAGCCGCGCCGGTTTAGGAACAGCAGCGACTGTTCGCCCTTTGCCAGCCGGTCCTTCAGCCCCGCAACCAGCCGGGGGGACAGCCAGCGCCCGCGCTCGGGTTTTTCCTCCGTCAGGTTGACCAGCCGGATCGCGGGCATCTGCGCCCCGCCAAACCGGCTGGGCAGGACCAGCTTTTCGTAAATCCCGCTGTCGGCCATTTGCAGGCTTTCCAGCGCCGGGGTGGCACTGGCCAGCACCACCGGGATCCGTTCGAACCGCGCCCGCATCACCGCCACGTCGCGCGCGTTGTAACGCACGCCTTCGTCCTGCTTGAAACTGACCTCGTGCGCTTCATCGACTACGATCAGGCCCAGCCGTGCATAAGGCAGGAACAGGGCCGAGCGGGCGCCGACGATCACCTGCGCGCCGCCATTTTCCGGGCCATTGGCAATCGCCCGCCAGGCGCGCCGCCGTTCCGTGCTTTTGAGCGATGAGTGCCACAGCACCGGAGCCGCGCCGAACCGGTCCTCGAACCGGCGCAGGAAAGCTTCGGTCAGGGCGATTTCGGGCAGCAGCACCAGCACTTGCCGGCCCTGTTCCAGCGCATGGGCAATCGCTTCGAAATAGACTTCAGTCTTGCCCGATCCGGTCACCCCGTCGAGCAGGAACGGGGCGAAGCGGCGCGCATCCAGTGCGGCGATAAAGCGGTCGGCCGCGGCCTGTTGTTCCTCGCTAAGTTCCGGCACGGCGAAGTCAGCACGGGCGAGGGGGTAAGGGCGGTCGCAATCGACCTCGACCGGTTCCAGCACGCCCTGGTTGATCAGGCCGCGCAGTACCGCTTCCGATACGCCGCCCAGTTCCGCAAGTTCGCGGATCGTCGATTGCTCCCCTTCCAGCGCGCCCATCGCCCGTTCGCGCTGCGGGGTCATCCGGTCAGGCATCCCGCCGGACAGGCGATATTCGGTGATGGTGGAAGGACCGCGCAGCGCCGCCGTGCTGGAAATCACCATCCGCGCCACGGAAGCGAGCGAGGCGCAGTAATAGTCCGCCGTCCATTCGATCAGCCGCCGCAGTTCCGCCTTCAGTGGCGGCACCGGCAGCACTGCCAGCAAGGGGCGCAGGCGGGCGTCTGGAACGCTGGTGGCGGGCAGGTGTTGTTCTTCCCAGACAATGCCGATGATCTGGCGCGGGCCAAGCGGGGCCACCACCACGCTGCCCGGTTCCACCGTCATGCCGTCCGGCACGCGGTAATCGAGCGCGCCAAGAGCGGCATTGAAGACAAGGAGTCGGACGCGGTTCATATGGGAACGGCCATTAGTGGGCGCGTGACCGGTGCGCTGCAAGCGTCCGCCAAGAGGAAAGTGTGAAAGAGATGAGTGAAACCAGCATCCTTCCCCGCCGTGCGTTCCTGGCCGGATCGGCCGTTACGCTGGGCGCGCTGGCCCTGCCCGCCTGCGCCCGCTGCTGTCCGTGCTGCCGGTGCC
>JBARAF010000145.1:0-1535 GCA_049791695.1 Croceibacterium sp. | reverse complement strand
GCGCGCACTGGTGCGCGCACTGGAACCGCTCGGGCTCGATTGCATCACCCTCTACGCGTTCTCGTCCGAAAACTGGAAACGGCCGGAAGACGAAATTGCCGACTTGATGGGCCTGATGCGCAAGTTCATCAAATCGGACCTGCCAGAATTTATCGCCAACGATGTGCGCCTGAAGATAATCGGCGATTACAAGGCGTTGGCACCCGATATTGTCGAAATGCTGGAAGATGCCCTGGCCCGCACCGCGCATGGCCGGCGGACCCTGGCCGTGGCGCTGAATTACGGCGCGCAGCAGGAAATCGCCCGTGCGGCGGCCAAGGCCGCGGTGGCTGGCGCGGTGACGGTGGAGAGCATCGCCGCCCATCTCGACACCGCCGACCTGCCGCCACTGGACCTGCTGATCCGCACAAGCGGCGAAGTGCGGCTGTCCAATTTCCTGCTGTGGCAGGCGGCCTATGCTGAAATGTGGTTCACCGATGTGCTGTGGCCCGATTTCACCGTGGAGCACCTGCAAACCGCGCTCGACAGCTTTGCCAACCGGGAGCGACGCTTTGGCGGACGCTGAAGGTGCCATGGCAGATCCCGCTGCAGGCCCGGCAAAAAAATCGGATCTGCGCGTGCGGGCCATCTCCGCCATCGCCATGCTGGCGGTTGCCGGCGGTGCCCTGGCGCTTGGCGGGATGTGGCTGCAGGGATTTGTTGCTCTGGTTGCGCTTGCGGGGTTTGGCGAGGCGGTTGCCCTGATCCTGAAGGCCACCCATTCGCAAGTGGCGCGCATCGCCTGGATTCTGACGGCGCTGGTTTACATTGCCGCCGCAGGTGTGGCGCTGGTGACGATGCCGCGGGCAGTGCTGGTGGTCACGATCGTCACCGTCATCGTTACCGATACTTCTGCCTACTTCACCGGACGAACCTTTGGCGGGCCGAAAATCGCGCCGCGGATCAGTCCGTCCAAAACCTGGGCAGGCCTGCTGGGCGGCATGGCCGGAGCGGCGATCTGGTTGGCTCTGTCCTCGTTCGTGGTGGGATATGCGGTGGCCCAGCTTTCGGGCAGCACTCCAGACCCGGTAGATGCCCGCTTCCCGTTATATGGAGCATTGGCCGGGGCCTTGCTGGCCATAGCTGCGCAAGCGGGTGATTTTCTGGAAAGCTGGTTGAAGCGGCGAGCCGGAGCGAAGGATTCTTCGAGGTTGATACCGGGGCATGGCGGTGTGCTTGACCGGGTGGATGGCATCCTGCCCGTGGCGATTATCATTGGCCTGATCGGCTGGTGACCCGCTCCATCACCATCTTGGGCGCTACGGGCTCCATCGGTGCCTCCACGCTCGACCTGATCCGCAGCAATCGCGACGACTGGCGGGTGGTGGCACTGACCGCCAATTGTCAGGCCGAGGAACTGGCCAAATTGGCCATCGAATTTTCCGCCGAAATTGCCGTGGTGGCGGACGAGAGTTGCTATCCCGCGCTGCAGGCGGCACTTTCCGGCACCGGCATCGAAGCAGCAGCCGGGGCGCAGGCGCTGTGCGATGCGGCGG
>JBARAF010000144.1:0-7677 GCA_049791695.1 Croceibacterium sp. | reverse complement strand
GGTCTTGCCGGCCACCACCAGCGCCAGCAGCACGGCGGCCACGGCCGGGAAGGTTTCCTGGAAATTCGCCTGGGCGCGCAGCAGGCGGGCCGGGACGGGATCGAGCGGGGGCATGGCGCCATCGCGCGCGCTCATGTTCCAGTCCTTGCCGTATTGCTGCGTGCGGGATCGGCCCGCCAGCAGGATATGCGCCAGCAGCAGCACGCAACCCAGCGCGAGCACCATCAGTTCGGTGGGCAGTCCATTGGCCAGTTCAGTGGGCAGTTCGGTCGGCATGGCATTTCCTCCTGCATTCGCGTTGCAACCCCGCTACAACCGATGGCGAGTTCTTGAAACACGTGTCTTGCACCCCTAATACAGTGGGGAGTTAACGGAAGGGACCGGGTATGGCCGCCAGCACTGATACCACGACTAAACCCGATTTCGCGCTGGGACTGACCGCGCCCGACCCTGTTCCGGTGGTCGCGCCGGAACAGGCCGCCGGGCTGGTGCCGGTCGATGCGGAAAAGAAGACCAAGCTGGACGAACGGGTGGACGCCTTCGTGGCGGAACTGGTCACGTCGGATGCCAATTCCCCGGAATTCGGCAAGAAGGTGGACCAGATCACCAACATGGGCCGCAAGGAACTGATGCAGGCGGCGGGCATGTCCAACCGTTTCCTCGACCGGCCGGTGCGGGCGATGGGCAAGGACGAAGGCGTGGGCGCCAACCTGGCGGAACTGCGCCGGGTGGTGGAAGACCTCGACCCGGGCAAGCGCGGCGCGCTGTCCCCCACGCGCAAGTTCCTCGGCATCATCCCCTTCGGCAACAAGCTGAACAATTACTTCCGCAGCTATCAAAGCGCGCAGACCCATATCCAGGCGGTCCTTTCCAGCCTTGCCAGCGGCAAGGACGAACTGCTGATGGACAATGCCGCGATTGATGTGGAGCGGCAGAAGCTGTGGGAAGCGATGGGCAATCTGGAACAGATGATCCACATCGCCCGCAGCCTGGACCAGCGGCTGGAAGACAAGGCGGCGGAACTGGACGCGACCGATCCGGCCAAGGCCAAGGCCGTGCGCGAAACCGCGCTGTTCTATGTCCGCCAGCGCACGCAGGACCTGCTGACGCAGATGGCGGTCAGCGTTCAGGGGTACCTGGCGCTGGACCTGGTGAAGAAGAACAACGTCGAACTGGTGAAGGGCGTCGATCGCGCCAGCACCACCACGGTGGGCGCGCTGCGCACGGCGGTGACCGTGGCCGAAGCGATGACCAACCAGCGGATGGTACTGCAACAGATCACCGCGCTGAACACCACCACCGCCAACATCATCGACAGCACCAGCAAGATGCTGGCTGACCAGACGGCCAAGATCCACGAACAGGCCGCCAGCAGCACGATCCCGATGGAAACGCTGCAGCGCGCATTCCAGAACATCTATGACACGATGGACAACATCGACACGTTCAAGCTGCGCGCGCTCGATTCCATGAAGCAGACGGTGGAAACGCTGACCGCGGAAGTGGCCAAGTCGAAGGGCTATATCGCCCGCGCCGAAGGGCAATCGCAAGCCGCCGCCCAGATCGCCGCGAGCGAGCCCGAACTGCTGTCGCTGCAATCGTGATGAACGAAAGCCCCGACCGCGTGCTGCAAGCCGCCCGCACCAGCCTGGTGCAGCAACGCGCCGGTGGGCGGCGCGTGGGCGGTGGCCAGTCCATCGGGCGCGGATCGGCGGAGTTGAAACGGCGCAACCTGATGCAGCGGATCAAGCTGATTGCGGCGGCGCTGGGGGCAATCGTCATCGCCGCGATGGTGGCGGGCGTGGTGCTGGATGGGATCGGCTTTACCGGCATCATGGTCACCTTCCTGGCCATCCTGGCCGCGACCTTCCTGTTTTCGAACTTCCCCAAGGTGAAGGTTCCCCGGCGGGAAGACCTGAACCGGGGCGATACCCGGCAACTGGTCGCCCGCACGGAACTGTGGCTGGAACAGCAACGCCCCGCCCTGCCCGCGCCTGCCGTGACGCTGGTGGACCAGATCGGCGTACAGCTGGATGCGCTGGGGTTGCAGTTGCAGAATGTCGATCCGGCCCATCCGGCGGCGGTGGAAACCCGCAAGCTGGTGGGCGAACACCTGCCGGAAATGATCGATGCCTATCGCCGGATTCCGGCAAACCTGCGGCGCGAACAGCGCGCCGGGGCCACGCCTGACCAGCAGATCACCGACAGCCTGGGCAAGATCAGCCAGGAAATCGACCACGTGACCCGGCAACTGGCCGACGGCGCGCTGGACGATCTGGCGATCCGCACCCGCTACCTCGATTACAAGTACGGCGCGGCCGAAGTGGAGCAGAACTGATGCGCGTCGCCATCCCCCACGCCCTTGGCAAGGACGAGGCCCGCCGCCGCATCGGCAGCCGGATTCACGAACTGGGCGATTACCTGCCCGGCATGGCCACGGTCCAGAGCCGCTGGACGGGCGAGGACCAGCTGCGGCTGGACGTGGGCGCAATGGGCCAGTCGATCACCGGCACGATCGAAGTGGCAGAGGCCGAAGTTGTGTTCGACATCGACCTGCCCGCCGCGCTGGGCTTCATCGAACCGATGATTTCCGGCGCGATCCGCTCGCAAGGGACCAAGCTGCTGGCACCGCCAAGGGCCTGAGCCTGCCTTACAGTTCCCGGTGCAGTTCCAGGTAGGTTTTGGGAATGCGCAGCGCGGCGGCCGCCAGCCGGGTTTCGCGCATGAACAGCCACAGCGCCGACATCAGCAGCACGATCGCCAGGAAGAAGAACGCCGCCGCGATCTGTTGCAACTTGGCGTCCAGCAATTCTTCCAGGAACAGCACGGCCACGGTCAGGCCGATGGTCAGGCCGCTGGCGACCAGCAGCATGATTGCCCGGCCGATGATGCGGATCCGCTGGTCCACCATGCGGATTTCGCGCACCACCGCGTCATGATCGTCACCGCTGGTGCTGGCGTGCAGTTCCTGCAGGATGCGCGAACGGTCCACCACCCGGCCAAGGCGGGTGGACAGGATGTTCATGATATTGCCGATCGCCACCAGCACGAACACCGGGGCCAGGGCCAGCTGGATGGTCTGCGCGATCAGGCCGGTATTCTGCAACATCGACGTCCTTCAAGGGGGCTGGGAATGGCGAAAATCAGCTCTTTGCCTGGCAACACTTTGCTCTGCATACCAGATTTCCGGTCAAAGGAGTTGCAATTTACCGTGACTCGGGCACATAACTGCAGCTTGCCTCATCTAAAAATTGCCGTGCCTCGTGCCTACAACGCATTCGTTCCGGCCTGCTCCTGAAAGGAATGCCGTTTGCCGATTGATCGCGTCCTCGTGGTTGAAGACAGCATGATCATCGCGCTGGATACGGAAGAAACGCTGCTGCAACTGGGCGTTCCCCAGGTTGCCGTGGCCGGATCCGTGGCCGGTGCGCTGCAATGCATTGCCGATGGCCCGCCCCACTTCGCGCTGCTGGATTACAATCTGGGCGACGAGACGAGTGAAGCCGTGGCGGTGGAACTCGCCCGGCTGGATATCCCGTTCTACTTCGTCACCGGATATGGCGATGCGGTGGGCAAGCTGACTCAGTCGCAAGCCGCCGGCATCTTGCAGAAGCCGTTTTCGCCTGACGACCTGGCCCGGGTGCTGGAAACAATGGGCGGATCCGCCGTTTCAGGCTGACGCTGGTACCGGCTGGGCTGTTACCGGCCGGCCCTTGCCGGCAGCCCGGTTTACTGGTTCGCCGCTCCGGACAGCTTGCCGACTTTCTGGGCCCCGGCCATGGTCGTAACCAGCACTTCGTCACCGTCCACCACCACGGCAATGTCGTGCAGGCCGATCACGGAAATGCGCGGGCCATCGGTTTCGGCCAGCACGTTGCGGCAATCGAGCAGTTCCACCCGGCCGCGCGTATGGTTGCCGTTTTCATCGGCGTCGCGGGCATCGCGCAGGGCCTGCCAGTTGCCGATGTCGGACCACCCCATTGCCACCGGCACCACCGCCGCCCGCGCCGTGCGTTCCATCACCGCGTAATCGACAGATTCGCCTTCAATCCGGGCAAAAGCGGCCGCATCGGGGTGGAATTCGTTGCCGCTTTCGCGCCCCTTGGCCACGGCTTCGGCCACGGCTTCGGCAATGTCGGGCCGGTGCTGCGCCAGTTCGGCCAGGAAGGCCCCGGCGCGGAATACGAAGATGCCGCCATTCCAGCTGTAATTGCCGTCCGCCAGGAAGCTTTCGGCCGTCGGCTGGTCCGGCTTTTCAACGAACCGTTCGATGCGGAAGCCGGCGTCCATCGGTTCGCCGCGCAGGATATAGCCAAAGCCGGTTTCCGGCGCGGTCGGGCTGATGCCAAAGGCGACCAGCCAATCCTGCTGCGCCATCGCGGCGGCGGCGCAGGCTGCTTCGCGGAAGGCCGCTTCATCGGCAATGTGGTGATCGCTGGGGCAGACCAGCATGATCGCATCGGCCGGCAGGCGATGGGCGGCCAGGGCAATGGCAGCGGCGGTGTTCTTCGCTTCGGGTTCGACAATCACCTGCGTACCGGGGAACGCGGCAGCCTGCGCTTCCACATGAGCGAGGTGTGCGGTGCCGGTGACCACCAGCGGGGCGGCAAACCGTTCGCCATCGGCGCAGCGGCCCAGGGTGGCTTCGAACAAGGTGGCATCGCCAACCAGCGGCAGGAACGGCTTGGGCTGGCTTTTCCGGCTGCGGGGCCACAACCGGGTACCGCTGCCGCCACACAGGACGACCGGGTAAATTTCAGCCATCAGTTCATTTCCTGTCTGTTGCTGCCACAGCCTTGCCGCTGCAGGAGCCAATTCCCTAAAACCAGCGTTGCCGCCAGCCATATTCGGCGGCCACCGCATTACCCTCGGCGTCCTGTGCCGGTTTGAAGCGGAACCGTTCTTCCGCCAGGCGGCAGGTGATCCGGTCCGCTTCCGGGTCGGGGCTTGGCTGGGTCACCCGGCAATTGCGGGCCCGGCCATCCACCCCGACAGTCATGAACACGATCACTTCATGCCCCTTGCGCACTTCGCGGCCGCCGGGTGGCACCGGGTAATCGCGGGCATCCTGGATGTCCCCGGCCGTCTTGACCGGCTTGGTCACGGGAAAGCCCCCCTGACCATTGCCGAACCTTCCAGAGCCGGTCCCGTTCCCGTCACCGCCCGCGCCGGTGCCCTGGCCCTGGTCGCCTGCGCCAGACTGGTTGGCAGTGCCGGTGCTGGAAGCGCGCGGGGCCGGGTTGGGACGCGGGATCCTGGCCGGTGGCGCGGTCACTTCGCGCGGGGTGGCCTGCTTGCCTTCGTCCCCCGCCGCGCCTTCATCCACCTGCGCCGGTTCCGGACTGGGCGAAGGGGCGGGTTCCGGCGGGGTAGTGATGGTGACCGTGACCAGCGAAGTCGCCTGTTCCACCACCGCATTGGTCAGATCGGGCGCGAAAGCGCGGACCAGCCCCAGCAGCACGGCCAGATGCAGCAGGCCCACCAGCACCAGCGGGCCCCAGCGCAGCTTGCGCGGCGGGGCATAGCCCGGGGTCATCGGCGGCGGATCGGCATCCATAACCGGGCCATCATTGCCGCAAATTTCAGCCATGGCAACGCCGGGCAGAAGCGGGCCGAATTGTTAAAGCCATGCAATTCTAACAACCTTCGTCATCGAAATGACGAACAGTGTCGCACCACAGCGGGACATCGCCAGACTATATCCCCACGCTTGGGCAAGATTGCTTTCGCGGCAACGGGATCGGGCTATGATGCAGCAGATGGCGAGAATGGACTTCGCGCACCGGGGGGATGCCTTGAAGCTGCTGTACATCGAAGACAATGCCGATGCCGCGGCTGACCTGACCGCGTTGCTGGCGCGGCAGGGCAGCCAGGTGGTGTGGGAAATGCGCGGCGCGGACGGGCTGCGGCGGGCGGCGCTGGAACCGTTCGATGCGATCATCCTGGACCGGATGCTGCCTGATATGGACGGGTTGCAGATCGTTGCCCGGCTGCGCGAAAGCGGGGTCGATGCGCCGGTGCTGATGCTGTCTGCGCTGGGCCGTCCGGCCAACCGGGTGGAAGGGCTGGAAGCCGGCGTGGATGATTACGTCGGCAAGCCTTATGAACCCGACGAGTTGCTGGCCCGCCTGCGCGCGCTGATCCGCCGGGCGGAAGGGCGCACCCACAGCGCGATCATCATTTACGGCCAGTTCGAATGCCATGTGAAGGCGCGCACCGCCTTCCGCCGCAATGTCCACCTGGCGCTGAGCCCGAAGGAATTCGAGCTGTTCCGCTATTTCATGGAAAACGCCGGCGAGGTGATGACCCGCGACATGCTGCTGCGCGATGTGTGGAAGATGAACTTCGATCCGCAGACCAACGTGGTGGACGTCAACATCGGCCGCCTGCGGCGCAAGCTGGAACAGGGTTTTGACAGCCCGGCGCTGGAAACGATCTGGGGCACCGGATACCGCCTGACCACGGGCGAATGATGCTGTCGGACCCGCTCCTGCCCGCATCCCCCCGTTCGATCTTTGAACGGCTGGTGCACGGGGCCATCCTGTTCACCCTGCTGGCGATTGCCCTGCTGTTCGCGGTGACGCTGGCGGAAAGCTGGCACGCCACCCGCCGCAGCCTGGCCGCGGCGGTGGATACCGATGTGGCCGGGCTGGTCGATATCTTTGCCAGCGGGGGCGAGGCGGAACTGGTGCGGCGGCTGGACGACCGCACCGCGCTGGTCAGCATCGAAGGGCGCAGCGCCCATTACCTGTTGCGCCGCCCGCAAGGCCAGGCGCTGACCGGCAATGTGGCCCGCTGGCCCGCGCCGGCAAACGGGCTGTCCCCGATCCTGTCGGAACAGGGGTTCCTGACCCTGCCCGACGGCACGCCGGTGTTTGCGCGGGCCACGCGGCTGGGGCCGCAGCTGGACCTGCTGGTGGCGCGATCTTATGACCGGGACCGGGCGGCGATGTGGCGCCTGGCCGCCTTGTTCATGGTGGCCGCCACCGGGATTGTGCTGGCGGTGTGGCTGATTGGCCGCCGCGCTGCGCAGCGGCTCCAGGAACGGCTGGGGCAGATCAACACGGCCCTGCTGGCGGCCGAACAGGGCGCGCACCACGCCTTGCCGCAAGACCAGCCGCATGACGAAATCGGCCAGCTGGCGCTCAGTTCCAGCCGCGCGATTGCCCGCGCCGCCAGCCTGGCCGCCACCCACCGGCATATGTCGGACCATATCGCCCACGAAATCCGCACCCCGCTGACTCATCTGGAAAACCGGCTGGTGGCCACCTTGCGCGCCCTGCCGCCCGATGCCGACGGCAGCGGGCTGGAACGGTGCCGCCAGGATATTCGCAACACCGTGTCGATGCTGGATTCCCTGCTGGACATTGCCGCCAGCGAAAGCCGCGTGGGCGATCGTTCCGGCCTGGCCGTGGTCGATCTGTCGGCAATGGCGAGCGACCTGGTGGAACTGTATTCCGGCAGTGCCGAAGATGCCGGCGTCACCTTGCGCAGCTTCATCGAACCCGGAGTGGCGGTGATGGGTGAACGGATGCAACTGACCCGGCTGGTGTCCAACCTGCTGGACAATGCGCTGAAACACGTGCCCCGCGGCGGCACCATCAGCCTGCGGCTGGCCAGCGGCCCGGTAATCGAGGTGGCCGATGATGGCCCGGGCGTGGCCCCGGCGTTGCGGCC
>JBARAF010000143.1:0-5224 GCA_049791695.1 Croceibacterium sp. | reverse complement strand
CGGGCAACGGCCAGCACCAGATCCTGATCGACGGCCCTGAACGCGGCCTCGTCCTTCCCGGCGGCAGCGAACGTGGTGCCCAGCGCGCAGATTACCGCGTCGGGCTGGATCGTGGCGATCGCCTGCGCCCAATGGGCAGGATCAGCCACCAGCATTTCCATCCGCGCACCGCGTGGCAGCGGTGCCTCGCGCCGTGCCAGCGCGATCAGGCGCAACTGCGGGCAAGTGAGTGCCTGGTGCATCACTTCGGTGCCGATCAGGCCCGTTGCGCCAACCAGCAGGACGCGCTTCGGCTCAGACATTGGATAGCCCTTCCGGCACTTCGCCGAAGATCATGCGGTACTGGTGGATCGCGTAATGGTCAGTCATGCCGGCGATATAGTCGGCAATGTGGCGGCTGCGCTGCGGTTCAGCATCAGGCAGGCCGGCAATCCAGGTGGCCGGCAGCAGGTCGGGCCGCTGATGGTAAGCCGCATAAAGCCGGGCGATCACCTCGCGCGCACGGTTCGCCGTTCCGCGCTGGTCGCTGTGCAGGTACAGCCGTTCATACAGGAACGCCTTCAGCTGCCGTTCCTGCGCAGCCATTGCGGGGGAAAAGGCCGCCAGCGCCCGTCCCGCCCGGCGCACTTCGTCCGCCGAAGCGAACCCGGCAGCATTGGCGCTGGTGGTTTCGATCAGGTCGTTGACCATCAGCCCGATCTGCCCGCGCACCAGTTCGCGCAGCAGCACCGGATGGGCCTGTCCGGGATAGCGCCGTTCCACCGCGCGCCACTGGTCGGCCACGAAATCCAGGGTCAGCAGGTCATCCAGCTGCAGGAACCCGGCGCGCAGGCCATCGTCGATGTCGTGGTTGTCATAGGCGATATCATCCGCCAGCGCGGCCACCTGGGCTTCCAGGCTAGCATGTTCGCCCAGATGCAACGGGAAGGCGGCGTCCAGTTCCTGCAGGGCCCAGCCCGGTGCGGTTACCGGCCCGTTGTGCTTGGCCAGCCCCTCCAGCATTTCCCAACTGAGGTTCAGGCCGGGGTGGCCGGGATAGGGGCAATCAAGCCGCATCAACACGCGCAGGGTGTGTTCGTTGTGATCGTACCCGCCCGCCTTCTCGGTGGCGGCATCCAGCGCATTTTCCCCCGCATGGCCGAATGGCGGGTGGCCGATGTCATGCGCCAGGCACAATGCTTCGGCCAGATCTTCATCCAGTCCCAGCGCGCGGGCGACCACGCGGCCGATCTGGGCCACTTCCAGGCTGTGGGTCAGGCGGACGCGGTAATGATCGCCATCGGGGGCAATGAACACCTGGGTCTTGCCCGCCAACCGGCGGAACGCGATGGAATGGATGATCCGATCCCGATCGCGCTGGAATTCGCTGCGCGGGCCGCGCACGCCTTGGTGGTCCTGCCGGAATTCACGCCCGCGGCTGGCGGCGGGATCGGCGGCGTAAGGGGCAACAGGCATGGCCGCTGGCTAGGCCGTGGCGGCCTGCCTGTCACCGTGAACGGATGGGGAACCTTGAACAGTCAGTCCGATCCGAGAATCCATTCGGCCGCCTTTTCGGCGTGGATGCGGGTGCTGTCGTAGATCGGCAGGACATTCGCATCGACGTCCACCACCATTTCCAGCTCGGTACAGGCGAGCACGATAGCCTCCGCCCCATCCTGTTCCAGCACGGTTATCATGGTTTTCAGCGCGCGTTCGGCCTGGCGGGTGGCCTTGCCCAGCATCAGTTCGCCATAGATGATCCGGTCCAGTTCCTCGACATTGGCGAGGCCGGGCGGCAACAGGTCCACCCCGTGCGCCACCAGACGGCGGCGATAGAAACTTTCGGTCATCACGTTGCGAGTGCCGAGCAGGGCGGCGTTCTTCACCCTGTCCGCTTCCATCCGTTCCCCGACGCATTCCGCGATGTGGATGATCGGGACGGAGACCGCCGCGGCGACTTTGTCATACACCCGGTGCATCGAATTGGCGCCGATGATGATCGTGCCAGCCCCGGCCGCTTCCAGCCGCCGCGCGCTGTCCGCCAGTACGCCTGCTGCACGGTCCCAGTCCGCTTCATCCTGCAAGGCGCAGAGCAGCTGGAAATCGAGGCTTTCGATCAGCAGCGGTGCACTGGCGTTGTGGCCCACACGGGCCTGCACGATGCGATTGATATGTTCGTAATAGGTACGGGTGGAGACCCAGCTCATCCCCCCGATCAGGCCCAGCTTGCGCAAAACGTCTTCCCCTGGCGGTTGCTTACGCCGCCCACCTTAGGCAGCGGAAGCTTAACGGCAACCCATCGGTTGTCAGTCCACCATTGCCTTGTTGATGTCTTCGACCATCTTCTTCGCATCGGCCAGCAGCATCATCGTCTGGTCCATGTAGAACACGTCGTTATCGACCCCGGCATAACCGACGCCGCCCATGCTGCGCTTGATGAACATCACCGTCTTGGCCTTGTCCACGTCGAACACCGGCATGCCGTAGATCGGGCTGCTCTTGTCAGTCTTGGCCGCCGGATTGACCACATCGTTGGCACCGATGATGAAGGCGACATCGGCCTGGGCGAACTCGCTGTTGATGTCTTCGAGTTCGAACACATCGTCATAGGGCACGTTGGCCTCGGCCAGCAGCACGTTCATGTGCCCGGGCATGCGGCCGGCGACCGGATGGATCGCGTATTTGACGCTGACGCCTTCCTTCTTCAGCAGGTCGCCCATTTCCCGCAGCGCGTGCTGCGCCTGGGCCACGGCCATGCCGTATCCGGGTATGATGATGACGCTTTCGGCCTGCTTCAGCATATAGGCCGCGTCTTCCGCGCTGCCGCGCTTCCACGGGCGCTGTTCCTTGGCCGGGCCGCCTGCTGCCTCCGGTGCCGCGCCGAAACCGCCCGCGATCACCGAAATGAAGCTGCGGTTCATCGCCTTGCACATGATGTAGCTGAGGATCGCGCCGGAGGATCCGACCAGCGCGCCGGTGATGATCATCGCGGTGTTGTGCAGCGTGAAGCCCATAGCCGCCGCCGCCCAGCCGGAATAGCTGTTCAGCATCGACACCACGACCGGCATATCCGCCCCGCCGATGGGGATGATCAGCAGGAAGCCGATGGCGAAGGCCAGGCCCACCACCACCCAGAACACCGGATTTTCCCCGGCCCCGCCCAGCGGCGAATGGGCGAAGACCGCCGTCAGGCCGAGGATCGCCACCAGGGTGCCGAGGTTGATCACGTGCCGCCCCGGCAGCATGATTGGCGAACCGGACATGTTCCCGTTCAACTTGGCAAAGGCGATGACCGAACCTGAAAAAGTGATCGCGCCAATCGCCGCGCCCAGCAGCATTTCGATGCGGCTGACGGGCTCGATCTGGCCGTAGGCATCAAGGATGCCGAATGCCTCTGGATTGAGGAACGCCGCCACCGCTACCAGTACGGCAGCGAGGCCGACGAGGCTGTGGAAGGCGGCCACCAGCTGCGGCATCGCTGTCATTGCGATGCGCCGGGCAATGACGAATCCGATGCCGCCACCGATGGCAATCGCACCGAGGATTTCGGGCAAGCTGGCGATCTGATGCGTGACCAGCGTGGTCACCACCGCAATCAGCATCCCGATCATGCCGTAACGGTTGCCCGCCCGGCTGGTTGCAGGCGACGACAGCCCGCGCAGTGCGAGAATGAACAGCACGCCCGCAACGAGGTAGGCAAAACCGACCCACGGGGGCACCGCATGGGTCTGTGCCGCAGCGGCAGCGAGGAAGGACAACGCCATCAGTTGCGCTCCTTCTTCTTGTACATCGCCAGCATGCGCGCGGTGACGGCGAAACCGCCGAAGATGTTCACGCTGGCCAGCACCACGCCCAGCAGCCCCAGCCACTTGGCCGCCGGACTGCCCGCCGCTGCCGAAGCGACCAGCGCCCCGACGATGATGACCGAAGAAATCGCATTGGTCACCGCCATCAGCGGTGTGTGCAACGCCGGGGTGACCGACCAGACGACGTAATAGCCCACGAAGCAGGCCATCACGAAGATGGAGAGGATCGAGATGAAATCCATGTGTTAATTTGCCTCCCCGGCACAGGGCGAAAACGCCCCCTGCGTCCTCACCCGAGCTTCTGTGCGATTTCCACCGCGTTGCCTTCAGGATCGAGCAGGTACATCACCTTGATCCCCAGCGGCGCGACTTCGGTCACGTCCATTACCGGGGTCACGCCCTTGGCCACCAATGCCGCGCGGACCGCAGCGATGTCGGTCGTTTCCAGGGTCACCTGGCTGATCCCGCGAACCCCGGCGTGGCGCGGCGGAGCAGCACGGGGCGCACCTGCAACGGACCCGGCGGCCAGGATCAGTTCGATCCGCTGGTTGCCATTTTCCAGCCAGCGCACCGGGGTGCCGCCGCCGATCCTGGTATCTTTCACCAGAGTGAAGCCCAGCTTGTCCACGTACCACGCCGTTTCAACGTCCAGGTCAGCCACCGAAATGGCGACCATGAAGTGATTGAAAGCCAGCGGATTGGCAGCCGAACGCACGGGCGTGGTGGCACAAGCGGCCAGCGCAAAAACGGGCAGACACAGCAGCGCCGCCTTGCGGATCAGGGAATTCATGCGGTGAGCCTTTCGTTGACCACTGCCCCGCCCCGCGTCAGCCGCACGGCATTGCCAATTTCCTCGTCCAGGACCGGGCGGCCCTGTTCCTTGTCCCAGAACGCGGAGAGGAAGTTGAACAGGTTGCGGCTGAACAAAGCGCTGGCATCGGCCGGCAGGTGTGCCGGGGTGTTGGAATAACCGATGATCGTCACCCCGTGGCGCAACACGGCCTGATCGGCCACGCTGCCTTCCACGTTGCCGCCTTGCGCCACGGCGAGATCGAAGATCACGCTGCCGGGCCGCATGGTGGCGATCTGCGCATCCGAAACCAGCCGCGGCGCGGCCCGGCCGGGGATCAGCGCGGTGGTGATGACGATGTCCTGTTTCGCGATGTGGCTGCTGACCAGTTCGGCCTGGGCCGCCTGGTATTCAGGCGACATTTCGGTGGCATAGCCGCCCGCCCCTTCGCCTTCGATCCCGGCAACATTTTCCACGAAGATCGGCTTGGCACCCAGAGACTGGATCTGTTCCTTCGTCGCGCTGCGCACGTCGGTGGCTGAAACCTGCGCGCCCAGACGGCGTGCCGTGGCAATCGCCTGCAGCCCCGCGACGCCCACGCCCATGACGAAGCATTTGGCAGCCGAGACCGTGCCTGCCGCCGTCATCA
>JBARAF010000142.1:0-3794 GCA_049791695.1 Croceibacterium sp. | reverse complement strand
GTGCGAACTGCTGGTCCAGTTGATGCAGTTCTTCAGCCGCAGCGATCCGGATGAAAGCCGGGTAACCTTGCAGTAAATGACCTCAGGCGCCGGCGGCCGCATCTGCGGCCTTGGCTATCCTCGCTCCCGGTCGGCATGGCCGACCTCCGCTGCGGGCGCGCGTTCGCGCTAGCGGCCCCGCGATGCGGGCCGAAAACCCCTCGCGTTGGAACCTAAAGCCCGAAGCTGCCGCGAATCCCGTCGATCAGGTATTGCGCCGCCAGCGCGGCCAGCAGCACGCCCAGCAGTCGCGTGATGACTGCTTCCACCTGGGCCCCGACCAGCTTCATCAGCGGGCTGGCGGCCAGCAGGGCGAGCAGCGTCAGCAACAGCACCGATGCCAATGCGCCCATCACCACCAGGGTGCCGACCAGGCCGGACGCCTGGCCCTGCAGCAGCATGATCGAGGCGATCGCACCCGGCCCCGCCAGCATCGGCATGGCCATCGGGAACACCGAGACATCCTCCACTTCCGGCGTGGCGCGGACCTTCTCAGCCCGTTCCTCGCGCCGCTGGGTGCGTTTTTCGAATACCATGTCCAGCGCGATCAGGAACAGCATGATCCCGCCCGCAGCGCGGAAGGCATCCAGTTCGATATGCAGCGCAGCCAGCAATTGTTGCCCGAACAGCGCAAAGACCAGCAGGATCACCCCGGCGATGATCACCGCCCGCACGGCCATGCTGCGCCGCTGCGCCGCACTGGCCCCGGTGGTCAGCCCGGCATAGATCGGCGCGCAGCCCGGTGGATCGATCACCACGAACAGGGTGACAAAGGCGGACAGGAACAGTTCGATCATCGCAGGCCTATTCCCTTGCCATGAAGTGCAGCACGGTCCGGCGTTCACCGCCCTGCAGCAAGTAGAGTTCGACCGGGCGAGTGCCGCCTTCCAACGGGCCGACCTGCCACGACAGCGAGGTGTCGGGCTTTGCCCGCGGCGCCGCACAGTCGGCAATGGTGGCGGACAGCATTTCCGGCCTGGCCAGCGGCTGTTCCACCGGGCCGGTCACGTCCAGCAGCCATTTCAGGCTGCCGTTCGGCTGGCGTTGCCAGATGGTCAGGTATTGCCCGGCCGCGCCCCCCGCGCCCTGCCGGGCACCGTGCGTGGCCGCCAGCGAACCGTCACAGCTGGACCACACCTGATGGGGTTGCCTGCGGGCAGTTTGTGCCGGGTTTGCCCGCCCCTTCAACCACTGCAGCGCGTTCACCTGTTCGGGCACGTACAGCGTGGCATCGGCGGCGGCGAACTGGGCAAGGCCGGTCCACTGCCCCTGATCCAGCGCAGCACGGGCAAGGGCAAGGTCCGCGGCGATCACCGCACTGGGATTGGCCCCCAGGGGCAAGGGCCGTTGTCCGCGCGGGTGCCCCTGCGGCCCTGCAGAACAGGCCGACAGCAACAGGGCCAGCAGGATCGGCGCGGCCCGCACAGCCCGGCTCAGACCGCGTTGCCGAGGACGAGTTGGATGATGTTGAGCAAAATGATCAAAACCAAGGGGGAAAAATCGATCGCGCCGGTATCAGGCAAAAACCTCCGGATCGGGCGCAGCAGGGGTTCCAGCAGGGCGTTTATGGAGCTGTAGACCTGCGTCAGAAACTGGTTACGCGGATTGACCACGTTGAAGGCAAACAGCAGCCCGATGATGAACTGCACGATCATCAGCATGATGATGGCGCTGGCGATGATGTTCAGAACGCCGATGAGGGTGGGCAAGGATTAGCCTTTCGGAAGGGGGAAACCGGACTCTAGCTCAGCCCCCACCCCTGCATCAAGCGCGTCACTCCGCCGCGGACCCTTCCAGCGGCGTGATGAAAGTGCTGGAACGGATCGTCCAGCGCAATTGCGCCGGCGTAGCGCCATCGACATCGTTGACCCTGCGGAGCCGAAATTCGCCCGTAGTCGCCTTCTTTTCCGCATCGCCTGCGTCCGTCAGGGTCCCCTTGACTGTGCAGTACAGCGAACCCGCAGCGCCTTCGACCTCTGGCGCCTGCGCCGCGATGGCGGGCACCCGGTATCCGGCGTACTGTTCTTTCAGCCGGGCGGCATCGATGGTCGGATCGGCCCATGCCAGCGCAGCCACGTCGAACGCCCCGGCGCGCAAGGAATCGGTGTAACGGCGCACCACCGTTGCGCAGTCCTTGCTGGAATAGTCCGCGAAATCGGTGACGTTCGGCGCGCCCGGCTCCACCACAGGCAAGGGCGTATCACCGGCGACGGGCGCGGGCACCGGCGGGGCCTCTGTCTCGCTCGCTTGCGGGGCCACAGCGGGCGTATCCGCTCCGCCATCACAAGCCGTTAGCAGCAGGGCTGGCAACAGCAGGACTGGCAGCAGGCCCAAACAGCGGCATTGCGCCAGCCGGGCCATGGGTTTGCTCAATTGGCACGCACCAGAGTGCCAGCGCCCCGGCTGGTGAAGAATTCCAGCAGCATTGCATGGCCCACGCGGCCATCCAGCACCACGGCCGCATCCACCCCGGCTTCGACCGCCTGGACGCAAGTTTCCAGCTTGGGGATCATGCCTCCGGTAATCGTGCCGTCTTCGCGCAGCTTGGCGATGTCGGACGGCCTCAGGTCGGTCAGCAGTTCGCCATGCTTGTCCAGCACGCCGGTGACATCGGTCAGGAGGAACAGCCGCGCCGCGCCCAGCGCCGCCGCAATCGCGCCAGCCATCGTGTCGGCATTGATGTTGTAGGTGTGCCCGTCCTCGCCCACGCCGATGGGGGCGATCACCGGGATCATCCCGGCATTGCTGAGCACGTCCAGCACGGTGATGTCGACATGGGTCGGATCGCCGACAAAGCCGAGGTCCACCGCCTGTTCGATATTGCTGTCCGGATCGCGGGTGGTGCGTTCCACTTTGGTCGCCGTGACCAGGCCCGCATCCTTGCCGGAAATGCCGATCGCCTTGCCGCCTGCCTGGGCGATCCAGCTGACCAATTCCTTGTTGATCGCGCCCGACAGGACCATTTCGGCCACTTCCGCCGTGGCCTTGTCCGTCACCCGCAGGCCATCAACAAAGGTGCTTTCGACGCCCAACTTCTTCAGCATCGCGCCAATCTGCGGGCCGCCGCCGTGGACCACCACGGGGTTTATCCCGACGGCTTTCAGCAAGACGATGTCCTGCGCAAAATCCTGCGCGGCTTCCGGATCGCCCATCGCGTGGCCACCGTATTTCACCACGAAGCTGCGCCCGGCATAGCGCTGGAAATATGGCAGCGCCTCAATCAGCGTTTCGGCCTTGGCGAGCATCTGCTTGTCTTGGGATGCGGTCATGTGCCGCGCCTTAGCGGGATGGACCGTCCTAGGAAAGCTCAAGCTTGCTGTTGCCCGGCACTCGCATCCGCCGCGGTGACGGCAACCATGCGTTGCAGCACCACGATCCGTTGGCGCGCTTCGGTCCAGTCCCGTTCGGGGTGGGCGGCGATCTGGTCCAGCAGGCTGCGCAGCTCCTGTTCGCGATGGGCGGGGGTTGTTTCGATCATCGGCTGATCCCTCGTTGCAGGCGCAAGGTGCGCCCTGATGAAAGGACTCCCGGGGGGCACCAGCGGTTCCGGCAGGCCCCGCTGGTGCGGAACCCCATGCTGGGTGATGACCCCAAAGGCATGCCACATCAAGCTGCCCTGCCCTTAAGTGTTATCCCGTAAGTAGCGGCCCGTAATCCCCAGCCGCGCAGCGCTGGCCCACAAACGGGCAATGCATCGCCCCACCCTGCTGGCCGCCATCGCCGCCCTGCTGATCGCCCCCGCTGCCGCCCCAGCC
>JBARAF010000141.1:0-7427 GCA_049791695.1 Croceibacterium sp. | reverse complement strand
CAGATCGTCGGTTGCCTGAACGGCATGGCCGATGCCTGCCGCGCGCTCGATTACCCGATCGTGTCGGGCAATGTCTCGCTGTACAACGAAAGCAAAGCCACCGGCGGCGGCAGCGCGATCCTGCCGACACCGGCGATCGGCGGCGTCGGTTTGGTGCAGGATTACACGAAGACCGCCACCATTGCCTTCAAGGGCGACGGGCAGGACATCGTCGTGCTCGGCCACAACTACGATCATATTGGCCAGTCGACCTGGCTGCGCGAGATCCATGGGCTGGAAGCGGGCGATCCGCCGCCGGTGGACCTGGAACTGGAACGCCGCATGGGTGAACTGGTGCGCGGCCTGATTGCCGATGGCACGGTGACCGCGGTGCATGACGTTTCCGATGGCGGCCTGTTGGTGGCCATTGCGGAAATGGCCCTGGCCGGCGGGATCGGAGCCGAACTCGACCCGATGACCGGCGCGCTGTGCTTTGGCGAAGCGCAAAGCCGTTATGTCGTCACCCTGCCTGATTCGTCCGTGCTGCAGGGCCGTGATATTCCGATGATGCACGCCGGTACTACGGGCGGCGATGCACTGGTGATCAACGGCACCACGGTGAAGCTGGCTGAACTTCGCAGCGCGAACCAGGCGTTCTTCAAGGACTGGATGGAAGCGTAACCGGCGCTGCCCCCGGGCAGCAATCCGACCAAGTTACATCTGAAATCTGTGAATGACGTTGACGTGCCCTCGCCACGAAACGTGGAGGTGATATAGTCCCGCAATACGCCGGAGCCAGCCGGTGCTGGGGGGACTAACCGTGGCCACCACGTCTGCAGATCGCATCCAGTCGCTTGATATCATTCGCGGGCTTGCCGTGATGGGGATATTCTCCGTCAACGTCGTCGGCATGGCGATGATCGAAAGTGCCTACTTCTATCCGCCGTACTTCGGCTTCGGCGGGGTGGGCGACAAGATCATGTGGGCCGCCAATTTCCTGATCGTCGATGGCCGGTTCCGGGCCATGTTCTCGATCCTGTTCGGCGCTTCGATGGTGCTGGTGATTGAACGTGGCATTGCCGCGGGCAAGCATGACTGGGCAGTCCACTATCCCCGGATGTTCGTGCTGCTGGCCTTTGGCGTGGCGCACTTTTACCTGCTGTGGTGGGGCGATATCCTGGTCAATTATGCGCTGGTGGGGATGATCGCTTTCATCTTCTGGCGCCTGCCCGCGCGCTGGCTGCTGCTGGCGTCGGTCCTGGCGCTGTCGGCGGCCTATGGACCGCAACTGTATTTCGGCACGCAGCAGGTCGCCCAGTTTGAAGCCAAGCGCGGGCCCGATGCTACGGCAGCCGACAAGCAGGCACTGGCAGAGGCCATGGAAGGCCCCAGCGCGGAAGATTTCGCGGAAGACCGGCAAGCCCACAGCACATTGGCCGCTCATATCCACCAGTCGACTTCGGAAGAATCGCGGATGCGGCCCTGGAACTCGCTGCCCGGATATGGGCTGGAAACGCTTGGCCTGATGCTGCTGGGCATGGCAGGCTACAAGTCCGGGTTCCTGACCGGCACCTGGCCAAGGAAGCGTTATGTCCAGGCTGCCGTGATCGGCGTGGGCATCAACCTCGCCTACTTCGGCTATTCCACTTACGCCATCCTGCGCGACAACTTTGATCCCTTCACCTACTTCCCGCTCGACCGGATATATGCCGGGCCGTTCCACCCGGTGGCGGCAATCGGATATTGCGCGGCGATCATCCTGCTGTTCGTCGGCAAGCACAATGCGCTGACGGAGCGTCTGGCTGCTGTCGGCCGGGCCGCCTTCACCAATTACCTTGGCGCGACGCTGTTCGGCACCCTGCTGTTCTACAACCACGGCCTGGGCCTGTATGGCGATGTGTCACGCGGCGAGGCCTGGCTGTTCGCCCCCTTGCTGTGGGCGATCATGCTGCTGTGGTCCAAGCCGTGGCTCGACCGGTTCCGCTATGGTCCGTTCGAATGGGCCTGGCGCAGCCTCAGCCGCTGGCAGTGGGAACCGATGCGCAAGCCGCAGGCGGCTTAACCTGCCACCCAGTCATGCTGCGGGATGCCCAGCAGCTTGAGGACTGACGTCAGGTCGCCCCGGTCGATCCAGCCGTTGGCGGCGGCGCGGGCCTTGGGCTTGGCGTAATAGGCAACGCCGTAAGTCGCCGCCTGGATCATCGGAATGTCGTTGGCCCCGTCGCCGGTCGCCAGGCTGACGGAACCTTCGCCCAGATGGGCCAGTTCGTCACGCAGCACGCGTTCCTTCACCGAAGAATCGGTGATCGCGCCGATCAGCTGCCCGGTCAGCTTGCCATTGGCCACGGCGAGGCGATTGCCCACGACCCGTTCAAAGCCAAGCATGTCCGCCACCGGATCGGCAAAGTGGTGGAACCCGCCCGTGACCAGCACTGTCCGGCACCCGTGACGCTTCAGCGTGGCGACCAGCACCCGCGCGCCTTCCATCGGCACGATCCGTTCGGCCAGGCACTGGCCAATGGCGGTTTCGTCCAGATCGGCCAGCAGGCCGACCCGTTCGCGCAAGGCGGATTCGAAATCGAGTTCGCCCTGCATCGCCCGTTCGGTGATTTCGGCGATGCGATCCTTGATCCCGGCGTAATCGGCCAGTTCATCGATGCATTCCTGCCCGATCATGGTCGAATCCATGTCGGACACGAACAGGTTCGGCACCTGCACTTCATCGCGGGCGATGATCGCGGCCGTCGCGCCGAAATGCGCATCGATTGCAGACCGGAGGGCCGCCTCGTCATCACCCGCCAGCATCAGTTGCAACACGTCGCCGCAATGATCCAGCATGGTTGCGCCGGCCAGCTTGTGGCCCTGCGCTTCCAGCTGGGCCGCGGCACCATCAAGGCTTGTGGCGAGCGTGGCAGGGTCTGCTATCAGCCGGGCGATGAGCAAGGAACAATTCTCCGTAGGTAAGGCGGTGGCGCTCATCGCAGGGCCAACCGCCAGCGGCAAGAGCGATCTGGCGGTGACGCTGGCGCTGGCAGTGCAGGATCGTGGTGGCAAGGGGGTGGTGATCAACGCAGACAGCGCGCAGGTCTATGCCGATCTGGCGGTGTTGTCCGCCCGCCCCACGGCAGAGGAAATGTGCGGCGTCCCCCATCGGCTGTTCGGCGCGTGGGACGGGGCCACAGCCTGTTCCGCTGCAGAATGGGCACGGGCGGCCAGGCAGGAAATCGCCGAGGCCCATGCAACGGGCGCCCTGCCGATCCTGGTTGGTGGCACGGGCCTGTACCTGCGAACCCTGCTGGACGGCATTGCCCCCATTCCGCCGATCGACCCCGCCATCCGTGCTGAAGTGCGCGCCCTGCCCGTCAACCAGGCCTATGCCGCCCTGCAAGTGGAAGATCCGCAGCGGGCCGCCCTGCTCAGCCCCAACGACACCACCCGCGTGGCGCGGGCGCTGGAAGTGATCCGGTCCACCGGGCAGCCGATGGTCCATTGGCAACAGCAACTGGTCGGTGGGATCGCTGCGGAAATCGCGCTGTTTCCGCTGGTCCTGCTGCCTGACCGAGACCAGTTGTTCGAACGGTGCGACCTGCGCTTTGCCCGGATGCTGGATGGCGCCGCCATGGCAGAGGTTGAGGCGCTGCTGGCACGCCAGCTCAATCCGCAATTGCCGGTGATGCGCGCCATTGGTGTGCCGGAACTGGCCGGATGGCTGCGCGGTGACTGGTCGCGGAACGAAGCCCTGGCACGTGGACAGCAAGCCACCCGCAATTACGCCAAGCGGCAATATACCTGGTTCAGGAACCAGTCGCCCGATGATTGGCCTCGAAGCGCAATGGAAAGTTGCGACACCGCAGCTCTATTTGAAACATTATTCCGATATTGTGGGTTGACATGACATTTCATGTCCCTTAGCGGACGCCCTCGACGCGGGGTTTTACACCCTGCACCGGATTGGAGAGGCGGCCCGGCGCGAGGCAATCGCGCCGGGCACGTTTATTCTGGTCTCCGGAGTTCAAAGTTGACTGGTTCAAGTTGGAAGGATGACATCGTGAGCGAGGAACGCAGCGGCGCTGCGATATTGGTCGAAAGCCTGGTCCGTCAGGGCGTCGAATTCGTGTTCGGCTACCCCGGCGGCGCCGTGTTGCCGATCTATGACGAGCTGTTCACCGATCAGCGCATCCGCCACATCCTGGTCCGGCATGAAGCCGGTGCCGCCCATGCGGCGGAAGGCTATGCCCGGTCCACCGGCAAGCCGGGCGTCGTGCTGGTCACCAGCGGCCCCGGTGCGACCAATGCCATCACCGGCATTGCCGACGCTTTCCTCGATTCGATTCCGCTGGTGGTCATCACCGGGCAAGTCGCGACCAACCTGATCGGCACCGATGCCTTCCAGGAAGCCGACACCATCGGCCTGACGCGCCACTGCACCAAGCACAACTATCTGGTGAAGGATCCGGCGCACCTGGCCGCGACGCTGGAAGAAGCGTTCGAAATCGCCACCACCGGCCGCCCCGGCCCGGTGCTGATCGACATTCCCAAGAACGTCCAGGTCGCCACCGCGCTGATGAGCGAAGGCAAGGTCCAGCGCCCGCAACGTTACAACCCGCGGGTTGCCGGCGCGGTGGATGAAGTGATCGACGCGGTTGAACTGATCGCCAATGCCAAGCGGCCGATCTTCTACACCGGCGGCGGGGTGATCAATTCCGGCCCCCGCGCCAGCGAACTGCTGCGTGAACTGCAGCGGCTGACGGGCGCTCCGGTCACATCCACCCTGATGGGCCTCGGCAGTTTCCCCTGCGATCACCCGGACTGGCTGGGGATGCTGGGGATGCACGGCACCTATGAAGCCAACCTGGCGATGAACGAATGCGACGTGATGGTGAACATCGGCGCGCGGTTCGACGATCGCGTGACTGGCCGGTTGGATGCCTTTTCGCCCAATTCGAAGAAGATCCACATCGATATCGATCGCGCCAGCATCAACAAGGTGATCCCGGTCGACCTGCCGATCGTGGGTGATTGCGCCACGGTGCTGGAACAGATCATCGCCATCTGGGGTGATCGCCCCGCGCAGGACCTGACCGCGTGGAAGGCTGATATCCACACCTGGCGCGGCAAACAGAGCCTGGCCTATCCCAAAGGCATCGGCGGCGAAATCATGCCGCAGCTGGCGATTGAACGGCTTCACGCGCTGACCGCGCCGCTGGATCCGATCATCAGCACCGAAGTCGGCCAGCACCAGATGTGGGCGGCCCAGTATTTCGGCTTCCTGGCTCCCAACCGCTGGCTGACCAGCGGCGGGCTCGGCACGATGGGTTATGGCCTGCCGGCCGCGATCGGCGCGCAGCTGGGCAATCCCGGCCGCCTGGTGATCGACATTGCAGGCGAGGCTTCGATCCAGATGAACATCCAGGAAATGGGCACTGCCAGCCAGTTCCGCACCCCGGTGAAGGTGTTCATCCTGAACAACGAATACATGGGCATGGTCCGCCAGTGGCAGGAACTGACCTATGAAAGCCGTTATTCGAACAGCTATTCCGACAGCCTGCCTGATTTCGTCGCGCTGGCTGAGGCCTATGGCTGGAAGGGTATCCGCATCCATACTGAAGATCAGCTGGATGCCGGGATCCAGGCGATGATTGACCACGATGGGCCGGTGATGGTCGATTGCCGGGTGAACAAGGCAGCCAACTGCTTCCCGATGATCCCCAGCGGCGCCGCCCATACCGAAATGCTGCTCTATGGCGACATGGTTGCCGGCACGCTCGATGACGAAGCCAAGGCTCTGGTTTGAAGCCGGGGACAAGGAACGCATGATGAAGATCAAACAGCAGGCCAGCGAACGCCACGTCCTGGCCATCACAGTCGACAACGAAGCGGGCATCCTGGCGAAGATCGCCGGGCTGTTCACCGCGCGCGGTTACAATATCGACAGCCTGACGGTGGCCGATATTTCGGAAGACCACGCGACCAGCCGGATCACCATCGTCACCAGCGGCCCGCCGCCGGTGATTGACCAGATCATGGCCCAGCTCGACCGCCTGGTGCCGGTGCACAAGGTGATCGACCTGACCGAATCCGGCCCCCATGTGGAACGGGAACTGGCGCTGGTGAAAGTGTCCGGCCGCGGTGAAAACCGGGTCGAGGCCCTGCGCGTGGCCGACGTGTTCCGCGCCAAGGTGGTCGACACCACGACGGAAAGCTTCATTTTCGAACTCACCGGCGCGCCGGACAAGATCGACAGCTTCATTTCGCTGATGCGCGAACTGGGCCTGGTCGAAGTTGGCCGCACCGGGATTGTCGGGATGATGCGCGGGCCGGAGGCGGCCTAAGCCGTCACATAGTTTTTTTGCGTCACCCTGAACTTGTTTCAGGGTCCATCGTGGGCCAAGGCGCGAACACAGCGTATTGGCGCAATGGATGCCGGATCATTTGCGGCATGGCGATTGCAGTGAGGGATTGAGATGAAGGTTTATTACGACGCCGACGCCGACCTGAACCTGGTCGTCAACAAGAAGATCGCCATCCTCGGCTACGGTTCGCAGGGCCACGCCCATGCGCAGAACCTGCGCGACAGCGGGATCAAGGAAGTGGCCATTGCGCTGCGTCCGGGCTCGGCCAGCGCCGCCAAGGCAGAAGCCGCCGGCTTCAAGGTGCTGAGCAACAAGGAAGCCGCGGCCTGGGCCGACGTGCTGATGATCCTGGCCCCTGACGAACACCAGGCCGCGATTTGGGAAGACGACCTGAAGGGCAACATGAAGCCGGGCGCCGCGCTCGCTTTCGCTCACGGGCTCAACATCCACTTCGGCCTGATCGAAGTGCCCGCCGATCTCGACGTGATCATGATCGCGCCGAAGGGCCCGGGCCACACCGTGCGCGGCGAATATGTGAAGGGCGGCGGCGTTCCATGCCTGATCGCGGTGCATCAGGATGCCAGCGGCAATGCCCATGACATCGCCCTCGCCTATGCCAGTGGCGTTGGTGGCGGCCGTTCGGGCGTGATCGAAACCAACTTCAAGGAAGAGTGCGAAACCGACCTCTTCGGCGAACAGGCCGTGCTGTGCGGTGGCATCACCCACCTGATCCAGGCCGGGTTCGAAACCCTGGTTGAAGCCGGTTACGCACCGGAAATGGCCTATTTCGAATGCCTGCACGAAACCAAGCTGATCGTCGACCTGCTGTATGAAGGCGGCATCGCCAACATGCGCTATTCGATCAGCAACACGGCCGAATATGGTGACATCACCACCGGCCCGCGCATCATCACCGCCGAAACCAAGGCCGAAATGAAGCGTGTTCTGGCCGACATCCAGTCGGGCCGTTTCGTGAAGAACTTCGTGCTCGACAACCGCGCCGGCCAGCCGGAACTGAAGGCCGCCCGCAAGGCTGCCGAAGCGCACCCGATCGAACAGACCGGTTCGCAGCTGCGCGCGATGATGCCGTGGATC
>JBARAF010000140.1:0-8671 GCA_049791695.1 Croceibacterium sp. | reverse complement strand
CAACAACATCATGGGGGCCATGTACAAGGGCTTCCTGGTCACCGCCGTCCTGTCTGTCGGCGCGATCTGGTGGGCCATTTCCTATGCCCTGGGGGATATGGAAGCTGCCATTTCATACACCAACCTGGGGACCGAAGTGGTCTTCAACGGGCGCATCCTGTTCTATTGCGCGCTGCTGGGCCTGGTCATCACCGGGCTGATCATCTGGATCACGGAATATTACACCGGCACCAATTACCGTCCGGTCCGCTCCATCGCCAAGGCCAGTGAAACCGGCCACGGCACCAACGTGATCCAGGGGCTGGCCATCAGCCTTGAATCCACTGCCCTGCCGACGCTGGTGATTTGCGCCGGCATCATCATCGCCTACCAGTTGGCCGGCCTGATCGGCATCGCCTATTCCGCCACTGCCATGCTGGCGCTGGCCGGGATGGTCGTGGCACTGGACGCCTATGGCCCGGTTACCGACAATGCCGGTGGCATTGCCGAAATGGCCGGACTGGATGACAGCGTGCGGGAAAAAACCGATGCGCTGGATGCGGTGGGCAACACCACCAAGGCCGTGACCAAGGGTTATGCCATCGGTTCCGCCGGTCTTGCCGCACTGGTGCTGTTCGCAGCCTATACCGCTGACCTGAAAGAGTTCTTCCCGAACCTGGCGGTCAGCTTCAGCCTCGAAAATCCCTACGTCATCGTCGGGCTGCTGCTCGGCGCACTGCTGCCGTACCTGTTCGGCGCAATGGGTATGACGGCGGTTGGCCGCGCGGCGGGTGACGTGGTCAAGGACGTGCGTGACCAGTTCCGCGAAAGCCCCGGCATCATGACCTATGAAACCAAGCCGGACTATGCCCGGACGGTCGATCTGGTGACCAAGGCCGCGATCAAGGAAATGATCGTCCCCAGCCTGTTGCCGGTCTTGGCCCCGATCGTGGTCTATTTCGTGATCACGGCCGTGGCCGGGCAGGCCAACGGCTTTGCTGCGCTGGGCGCCCTGTTGCTGGGCGTGATCGTGGGCGGGCTATTCGTCGCCATTTCGATGACCTCGGGCGGCGGCGCATGGGACAATGCGAAGAAGTACATCGAAGACGGCCACCACGGCGGCAAGGGCAGCGATGCCCACAAGGCTGCGGTGACCGGTGACACGGTTGGCGATCCGTACAAGGATACGGCTGGCCCGGCGGTCAACCCGATGATCAAGATTACCAATATCGTCGCGCTGCTGCTGTTGGCAGCGCTGGCGAGCCACGCGATCGGATAAAAGCCGACGCGCCAGCCCTTCGGGAGGGGAGGGAAAACCCCATCCGGCACGCGCCGGGTGGGGTTTTCTTTACCTTGGCACTTAAGCCTTCCTTCGTTCCGTTCCGCTAGGTGGCACCACGCGGCATTCTCGCCGCAGCCCGCAAAGGTTAACAGCCACCTTGGCCAGCCGCGCCGCTCAGCCTGCCTTCCTGCCGCCGCGACCGCGCGCGGATGCCCCGGTTGCGCCTGCAATCCGGCTGGTGGTGCGCGACTGGCGCACGATGCAGATCCCTGCAGAACTGGGCCGGTGGGACGCGCTGGCGCAATGGGGGGCAGAACCCAATCCGTTCCTGGAAAGCTGGTACCTGCTGCCCGCGTTGCGATCGTTCGATCCCGATGGCGCGGTACGGCTGCTGTGCGTGGAAGCGGACGGACAACTGGCCGCGATCCTGCCGATCGAGCGCAGCAATTCCTATTACGGCCACCGCCTGCCCCACTGGCGCAGCTGGATGCATGACAATGCTTTCCTCGGCACACCGCTGGTGGCGCAGAGCTTTGAAGCGATTTTCTGGCATGAAGCGCTGGCCTGGGTTGGCGCAGAGGATCGCACCGCGCTGTTCCTGCACCTGCCCGGCCTGGCCGAACACGGCCCGCTGCACCGCGCCCTGCTGCGCTGCATTGATGTAACCGGCCGCCCCCATGCCGAAGTGCTGCGTGAAGAACGGGCGATGCTGCGTTCCACACTTTCGCCCGAAGACTATCTCGACCAGTCGCTTTCGGGGAAGAAGCGCAAGGAACTGCGCCGTCAGCACCGCCGGCTGGAAGAAGCCGGCACGGTAGAAGTGGAACGGACCAATTCCGCACTGGGCCTGGCCGCCTGGACGCAGGAATTCCTCGCCCTGGAACGACAGGGCTGGAAAGGTGCGGCAGGGTCTGCCCTTGCCTGCGATCCGCGTACCGAAAGCCTGTTCGTGCAGGCGCTGGAAGGGGCCGTGCGGCGCAACCGGCTGGAACGGCTGGCGATCCGGCTGAACGGCAAGGCGCTGGCGATGCTGGCCAATTTCCTCTGCCCGCGAGGCGCCTTCAGCTTCAAGACCGCATTCAACGAAGACTTTGCGCGCTTTTCCCCGGGCGTCCTGTTGCAACGGGAAAATCTGGAAATGCTGCACCGTCCCGGCATCGACTGGGCCGACAGCTGCGCCGCCGCAGATCATCCGATGATCGACCATTTCTGGCGCGAACGGCGCACCATTACGGCGATCAACGTGGGTACCGGCGGGCCGGTGCGGCGCCAGTTATTCCGAGCCATCGCGGCCTGGGAAACACGATCGAAGAAGGAGCCTGAAGCATGAGCGCGCTGAACCCGGTCCTGCCCTGCTCGGCGGAGGACGATGGCCAGGTGTTTCCGCCCATCTCGCGCGCGGATTTCGTCGCGTCCTATCCCGAAGGGCCGCACAAGCTGCGGCACAACCTGCGCGATCATTCGCTGCTGACGCTGGAATCACTGGCCACGCTGGGCGAATCGCTGCCGCAGCGATCGGTTGAATATAACCGGGGTGATTTGCCGATCGGGCTGGAAGAACGGCCCGGCGCGACCGGGCTGACCATTGGCGAAACCATTCGCAGGATCGAAACCAGCAACAGCTGGTCGGTCCTGAAGAACATCGAACAGAACCCCGCCTATGCCGATCTGCTGGCGCAGCTGCTGTCGGAAATCCGCCCGGAAATAGAGGCGCGCACCGGGCGGATGATGAAGACGCAAGGCTTCATCTTCGTCACCAGCCCCGATGCCATCACCCCGTACCACTTCGATCCGGAACACAATATCCTGCTGCAGCTGCGGGGCAGCAAGGAAATGACGATTTTCCCGGCCGGCGATGCCCGGTTTGCCCCGGATGAAGTGCACGAAACCTATCACACCGGCGGCGGTCGCGAACTGAAGTGGAATGACCACTTTGCCCCCCACGGCCTGACCCTTCGCATCACCCCCGGCGAAGCACTGTTCGTGCCGGTGATGTCGCCGCATTACGTCAAGAACGGGCCGGAAGTTTCGATCTCGCTGTCGATCACCTGGCGCAGCGAATGGTCGTTTGCGGAAGCGGATGCCCGCGCTTTCAACAAGGTGCTGCGGGCGCGCGGGCTCCAACCCGCGGCCCCCGGACGGTGGCCGGCCCGCAACATGGCCAAGGCAATCGGCTGGCGGATACTGCGGAAGATTCCGGGGCTTTCTTGACTGTTGCCCACGTGCCGCGCATGGCGCAAGCGATGGCAGACAAGGCAGCACCTCCGACGACGCCGGCCACTTTGACGCCGGAACAGCTGGTAGCGGACCTCGTCCTGCTGCTCGACCTGGAGCCGAAGGGCGGTGACCGGTTCATCGGGCGCAGGCAGAAGGGCGGCTCGGGCCGTATTTTCGGCGGCCAGGTGATTGCCCAGGCGCTGGGCGCGGCCCGCCGCAGCGTGCCGGAAGACCGCCACGCCCATTCCCTGCACGCCTATTTCCTGCGCCCCGGCAAGGATGAAGAACCGGTCGAATACCGGGTAAAGCGTGATCTGGACGGGCATAGTTTCAGCAACCGCCGGGTCGTGGCCAGCCAGGACGGCCAGCCCTTGCTCAACCTTGTGGCATCATATCAAAAGCCGCAGGAAGGGCCGCACCACCAGTATGCGGTGATGCCCGATGTGCCCCCGCCGGAAGACCTGGAGCCTGATGCGGTGATCCGCCAGCGGGTGGCGCAGGACTTACCCGAAGGGCCGCTGCGCAACCTGATGATGCGCCAGCGCCCGATTGACATCCGTTCGGTGGAACCGCGCAACTGGCAAAGCCCGGGCAAGCGTGAACCGGTGGCCCATTGCTGGTTCCGCACCGTGGCCATGTTGCCGGAAGACCGGCCGATCCACCGCGCCGTGCTCGCCTATGCCAGTGATTTCCAGCTGCTTTCGACCGCGATCCAGCCGCACGGCGTCAGCTTCCACCTGGGCGAAGTGAAGGCCGCGAGCCTGGACCACGCGATCTGGTTCCACGACGATTTCCGCGTCGACGAATGGCTGCTTTATGTCACCGACAGCCCTTGGTCGGGCCTGGCCCGTGGTTTCGGGCGCGGGCAGATTTTCAGCCGCGACGGGCGGTTGGTGGCCAGCGTGGCGCAGGAAGGGATGATCCGCTTCCCCCGCTGATCGCGCCGGCCACCCCGGCCTTAATGTGCGAGCAGCAGCGGCAGCGCCGGATTGGAAATCATGCGCCGGGTTACCCCGCCAAACAGCACTTCCATCACCCGGCTGTGGCCATAGGCGCCCATCACCATATAACTGGCCCCGCGCACCAGCGCCGCTTCGGACAGGGTGGCGGCAATCCCTTCCGGCCCTTTCGGCAATTCCACGATTTCGCAATCGATCCCGTGCCGGGCGAGGTATTCCGCACCGCGCAGCGGCGGCAGGTCGAACGGGCCGTCGGCCTCCGCTTCGGTCACGCTGGCCAGCCACACCTTGGACGATCGCGCCAGCAATGGCCGGGCGGCCTTCAGCGCCCGGCTGGCTTCGGCCGATCCGTTCCACGCAACCAGCGCCGGGCCGGTGGAGCTGAAATCCCTGAAATCCTTCGGCACCACCAACAGCGGTGCCCGGCCATGGATGGCCATGGTGCCGACCAGTTGCGAAGGGCCGCGCCGTTCCACTTCCGGCGGAGTTGCCCCCAGCACGACCAGATCGGACAAGGCGGCATATTCCAGCAGGCGGCTGTCAGCCATGCCGGCTTCTTCGGCCCAGTCCCAGCGGACATCTTCCGCCTGCAACCTGGCTTCCACCTGATCGCGGAGCCGGCCCGCTTCTTCCGTGGTTACGGGGATCATTTCCGCCGCCAGGGTGCCGTAAAAGTCCCCCGGCAAGGCCAGATCGTAACTGATCGGCTGCAGACAGGTGATATGGGCATCGAATTGACGAGCAATGTCTAGCGCCGCCTGAAGACGAGCATCAAAACTGGCATCGCGATGGGCATGAAGCAGGATGGAACGCATATCTGGCCTCCGTTCTCTCTTCGATGACCATCACTTACTCCTGCCGCCAGCGCATTGATACCGGTCAACCTGACGGGTGGTAGAAATCATAAATCGCCTGGGCGACTGCTGCGCTGACGCCGGGGGCGCGTTGCAGGTCTTCCAGCGATGCCGCGCGCACCCGCCCGGCGGTGCCGAAATGCAGCAGCAGCGCCCGCTTGCGCGCCGGACCGATGCCGGGAATTTCGTCCAGCGGGCTGGCAGTGATCGCCCGGCTGCGCTTCGCCCGGTGGGCACCGATGGCATAGCGGTGCACTTCGTCACGCAAGGTCTGGAGATAGAACAGCAGCGGAGAATTGGTGGGCAGCATCTTTTCCCGCCCGTCGGGGAAATGGAATACTTCGCGCCCGTCGCGGCCGTGGTGCGGGCCCTTGGCAATGGCGATCAGCGGCACGTCCTCGATCCCCAGTTCCTCCAGCGCGTCACGTACGGATGACATCTGCCCCTTGCCGCCATCGATCAGCACCAGGTCCGGCCACATTCCGCCGTCACGGTCCGGATCTTCCTCCTGCGCGCGGGCAAAGCGGCGGGTCATCACTTCGCGCATCATCGCAAAGTCATCGTTGGTCTGGGCGCTCTTGATGTTGAACTTGCGGTACTGGCTGTTCAGGAACCCTTCCGGCCCGGCCACCACCATCGCCCCCAGTGCCTTGGTGCCCTGGATGTGGCTGTTGTCATAAACCTCGATCCGCTGCGGCGCGTCGGCCAGTTCGAGGAATTCGGTCAGTTCGCGCTGGATGCGGGCCTTGGTGCCGCTTTCGGCCAGCCGCCGTTCAAGGGCTTCCACCGCATTGCGCTGCGCCTGTTCCATCAGGCGCCGCCGGTCCCCGCGCTGGGGCACGCTGATTTCCACCTTGTGCCCGGCACTTTCGCACAAGGCCTGAGCCAGCAGTTCCTGTTCCGGCAGTTCCCGGTCCAGCAGGATCGTGCGCGGCGGCGGCACTTCTTCGTAGAATTGCGCCAGCACGTCCGCCAGCACCTCTCCGTCATCCACATCCGCCGTGTGGCTGGGGAAGAAGGCGCGGTGTCCCCAGTTCTGCCCGCCACGGATGAAGAACGCCTGGATGCCCACGTGCCCGCCCTTGGCCGCCAGCGCGAATACATCAGCATCGCCCACCCCGGCGGCGTTGATTGCCTGGCTGCCTTGGATGAAGGTCGCCGCGCGCAACCGGTCGCGAAGCATGGCCGCGCGTTCGAAATCGAGCGCTTCGGCCGCTTCGCTCATCTGCGCTTCGATCTTGCGCTGCACCGCATCGCTTTTCCCGGCGAGGAAGTCCTTCGCTTCCCCCACCAGTTCGGCATAACCGGCCGTATCGATCCGCCCCACGCAGGGCGCGCTGCAACGGCGGATCTGGTACAACAGGCATGGCCGGTCACGGCGGCTGAAAAAGCTGTCGGTGCAACTGCGCAGCAGGAACAGCTTTTGCAGGGCATTGATGGTGGTGTTGACGCTGCCGGCACTGGCGAAGGGGCCGTAGTAATTGCCTTTCGCCTTGCGCGCGCCGCGATGCTTCATGATCCGCGGGAAATCATGTTCGCTGCGCAGCAGGATGAAGGGGAAGCTTTTGTCATCCCGCAGCAGCACGTTGTAGGGCGGGCGGAACCGCTTGATCAGCTGCGCTTCGAGCAGCAGCGCCTCTGCCTCGCTGTTGGTGGTTACGATTTCCATCCCGCGCGTCTGGCTGACCATGCGGCGCAGGCGGTTGGTCAGGTTGGCGACCTGGGTGTAATTGGCCACCCGGTTGCGCAGCGCCCGCGCCTTGCCGACGTAAAGCACGTCGCCCCGCGCATCGAGCATCCGGTAGACGCCCGGCTTCGGCTTCAGGGTTTGCTGCACCTGGCGGATCGCCGCCACCCCCGCTTCGATGTCCGGCTGCGCCGATCCGCCCCGCACCGTGTAGGATGCGCGGTCTTCATTGAAGCGGTCAGCGCCTTCGGGGCTGTTCGGGGTTCCGGCGGGAGTGCGGGCCATCCCCGTCAGATAAGCGAATTGGCGGATAAGTGAACCGGGCTTGAGCCCGCCCTCCACTGCTGACAAAGGCGTGGCACTGGTAACGGAGGACTGGAATGCTGCGGCTGTTTCGCGTGATCGCGCTGGTGGAAGGGTTCACCACACTGGCGCTGTTCCTGGTGGCGATGCCGCTGAAGTACTGGGCCGGCAACCCGGTACTGGTGCCGCCGGTGGGCACGCTGCATGGCGCCGCATGGCTGGTCTATCTGGCCGGGATGCTGGTGTGCCTGCCACGCAAGGGGCTGAGCGGCTGGGAATGGACGCGCACTTTCATCGCGGCACTGTTTCCGTTTGGCACTTTCCTCAACGATCCGATGTTGAAACGGCGCGAACAGGCGCGGGTCACAGTGCAGGCTTAATGCCGGTCCCCCACAGGTTACTTAGCCTGATGTAAGCTGCGTCACGTGTTAAATGCAGATGAAGTTTCCGGAAACACATTTCAGTTGAAACGGCATAGTTGAACAACTGTTCAATACGATTCTTCTATAAATCAGCTTCACTTGAGAATCGCTCTCAACCGGTGTATGGGGCCGCGGCTGGGGGAGATCGTGAAATGCAGACCTGGGATTACAGGATTATTGATCACGGCAACCAGCTTTCCCTGCACGAAGTGACCTATCGCGCCAACGGGACCGTGGCCAACTGGAGCAAACGCCCGGTCAGGTTCGTGGCAGACGCTGGCAGCGGCCCGATGGAGATCGTCGAGATGCTCCAGATCGCGCTGGAAAGCGCCCGGCGGCGGCCCGTCCTGCGGCTGGCGGACCTGCACTACCCGGCCGGGCATTCCGCGCCGCAAGGCATGATGCTGAACCAGACGCTGATCATGGAGTGATCAGGGCGGGCCCGCCGGTCAGAACAGCTTGCGCAGTTCGACCGACAGGGTGCGGCCAATCGGATCGACCAGGAACGGCTGATACCGCAACGGTACGTCGCCATTGCTGTCTGTCACGCGCTGGCGGGCGTCAAACACGTTGTCCACCGCGAAGGAAATCCGCGTGTTCTTCAGGAACGGTGCCTGCTTGATCAGCCCGGCCTGCTGGTTCAGGTCGGCGAACACCCGCAGGTCTAGCGTCACGTAATCGTTGAAGGTCAGGTCCGTGCTGCCCGGCAGGCCGCTGCCGTCCAGCCGCGACTGGCCGGTGTAACGCAGGCCATATCGGGTGCCGAACCCGCCATAGAAGAACCCGCCGGTCAGGTTGGCCGAATGGCGCGGCTGCCCACCGCCAGTCAGCGCATCGCCGTCCAGCAGGTCCAGCACGGGGCCACCCGCGGCAACCGTCACTTCGCTGTTCAGTTCGTAGGAATATTGCAGGTTGAGGAACCAGCGCCCGCGCCCGTCGGCACTGCCGCCACCTGGGCCGCCCGGCCC
>JBARAF010000139.1:0-2294 GCA_049791695.1 Croceibacterium sp. | reverse complement strand
GTCACGAAGATTAAGGCTCAGCACCTCTTCTCCATTCCAGTGACTTTTTCCCAGGTTATACACAATATCTATGTGAGACGGAATTTCCTCCCGTTTTCTCTGCGACTCAAAATCTACAGCTCGCCAGGTTACATTTCCTTGTCTGAGTTTTAGTCTCAGCCACTCGCCATGGTTGCCGAAGTTACGACACTCGATTACCTCAACCTGTCGAGTGAGAAAGGTCGGCTGCGGATTGCCATAACCAAAGGGGCTCAATTTTTGGATAAGGTTAAAGGTCTCTCCACTAAAAGTAGATAAAGGAAGCTCGGCATCAATCACTAGCTCCGGGCGGAGGTCAAGATGACCTAACTTGTCCATAGCTAAGTTCATAAGCCTTTGCTCTAACTGAGCCAAGTTTTGGCGCGCTATAGTGAAGCCGGCAGCTAAGGGGTGACCACCAAAGGCAGCAAGCAAGTCATGACACTCTGCTAAAGCAGATACAATATCGAACTCAGCTATGCTGCGACAGCTACCCTGACATAACTCCGGACCTAGATTGATAATAATAGCGGGCTTGTAAAATTCACCTGCGAGCTTGCCAGCAACAAGCCCGATGACACCGACGAAGTAGCTTTCGTCACCATCTATAAGCAATGGCAGGTGCAGTTTGGCAGCTAGTTTCTCCCTCGCTCGACTTAATGCTTCATTAGTTAATTTTTGTCGCTCGACATTCTTTTCCTCTAGTTCCAGGGCCAGGAGGCGAGCTCCCTCTGATGACTGAGCGGTGAGGAGTTGGTAACTGGTGGAGGCATTGTTCATCCTGCCAGCAGCATTGAGGCGAGGCCCTAGTGCCCAGGAGATATCTTCAGCATCAAGTTCACCTGGCTTCAGCCCGGCCAATTTAACCATTTCTTGAATTCCCACGCGGGAGCTATTATTAAGCTCTTTCAGCCCTTCCTTAACCAGGTAACGATTCTCGCCAACGAGAGCAACTAAATCGGTAACGGTGGCCAAAACTACTAAGTCCAGCAATCTGGTTAGCCATTTCTCTCGGCTATCTTTATGGAATAGTGCTTGCAGAAGCTTGAAGGCAACGCCAGCACCGGCCAGATCCAAGCAAGGATACACTGAATCCTTTCGCTTCGGGTCAATTACAGCTACGGCTCGAGGTAGGCTTCCTAACGGAACGTGATGGTCGGTGATAATCATATCCATCCCCATGTCTTGAGCCTGTTTTACCACTGTAAGGTCAGTTACGCCACAATCAACAGTGATGACTAAATCTGCCCCCTGGGACTGAAGCTTCTCCAGGGCTGAAATCTTTAATCCATGGCCTTCGTTGACGCGGTCAGGAATATAGGGAATAACTTCAGCACCAAGCCTTGACAGCCCCTCGACAAGAATAACTATGGCTGTGACGCCGTCAACATCAAAGTCACCATAGACGGCAATCTTTTCCCGGGCAAGCACAGCCTTATAAACCCTGCTTACAGCCTGTGATATATCAGGAAGAAGGAAGGGATTACCCTCCAGCCTACGGTCAGCAGACAAAAAAGGGTCGATGTCTTCCAGCTTAACACCACGATTGTGGAGAAGTTGAGCAATTAGAGGAGAAAGGTCAGAGGCATTTAAGTATTCGTCTGGCATTGGAGGCAGGATTTTCCATCGAGTTCGTTGATTCAATTTCACACCTCAGCTTAATGCCTTTGGTTAGAATCGCTAACTATATCCTATGAGAGGGGAGGCAAGCAAGCTCAGGGGCATGGCAATTTGACCACTCGGCCAGACAATAAATATAATCCATATCAATGAGAGTAGCTTTCTACACATTAGGTTGTAAGCTCAATCAAGCCGAGACAGAATCACTGGCTAATCGTTTTAGCCAAGCCGGATTTCAACTTGTTTCCCCCGGTGACGGGGCAGATATTTATATTGCCAATACTTGCACAGTCACCCATATTGCCGACCGCAAATCACGCCACTGGCTCAGGCTGGCCAGGCGAAGAAATCCCCAGGCTCTAATTATCGCCACTGGCTGCTACGCACAAAGAAGTCGTCAAGAGCTAGCCCCGCTTGCTGACTTCGTAGTTGATAACACAGAGAAAGATAACCTGGTTGAGATTGTGACGAGTTTGTCACTGTCAACACCCTCTTTCGTACTTGAGGGGACCCCTTTACGTCATTGCGAGCGCAGCGAAGCAATCTCGCCGATCACCACCCCCATCAGGACTCGCAGCTTGATAAAGATTCACAATGGCTGTCATAGTCCCTGCACATATTGCATTGTGCCCAAAGTAAGACCCCGTGAATATTCC
>JBARAF010000138.1:0-14077 GCA_049791695.1 Croceibacterium sp. | reverse complement strand
CGCCTGCCGATGTACCGCCGGGCGATCCTGGGCCTCGGCTACCTGCCGCAGGAAACCAGCATCTTCCGCGGCATGACAGTGGAACAGAACATCGCCAGCGTGCTGGAAATGGTCGAACCGGACAAGGCCACCCGCGCCGCCGAACTGGAACGGCTGCTGGAAGAATTCCACATCACCCGCCTGCGCAGCAGCCCGGCGATGGCGCTTTCGGGCGGCGAACGGCGTCGCTGCGAAATCGCCCGCGCACTGGCGGCCAAGCCTTCGATCATGCTGCTGGACGAGCCCTTTGCCGGGATCGATCCACTGTCGATCAGCGACATCCGTGATCTGGTGAAGGACCTGAAGGCCCGCGGCATCGGGGTGCTGATCACCGATCACAACGTGCGCGAAACGCTCGATATCGTGGACCGCGCCTGCATCATCTATGGCGGCCAGGTGCTGTTTGCCGGCAGCCCGGAAGAACTGGTGGCGGACGAAGACGTGCGCCGCCTGTACCTGGGCGAAAGCTTCACGTTGTGACGCGACTGCCGATCCGGAAAGGTTGACCCATGGCGCTGGGGCCAAGGCTCGACCTCAGGCAATCCCAGTCGCTGGTGATGACGCCGCAGTTGCAGCAGGCGATCAAGCTGCTGGCGCTGTCCAACCTGGAAATCGAAGCCTTCATTGGCGAGGCGCTGGAATCCAACCCGCTGCTGGATGCGGGAGACCTGGGGCTGCAACGCAGTGCCGCCGATGCGCCCGTTCCCGACGAGCCGCGTCCCGAACCGACCGCTGACGAGCTGATCGCCCGCGGCCAAGGCGAGGCCGATGCCCCGCTCGACATTGATCCCGCCACGCTCGATCGTGACCGCGATACCGGGGACTGGTCCGCCGCCGCCACTTCCGCCCCGGGCGATGACGACTGGAGCGTGGAGGACCGCAGCGGCGACGGGCCAACCCTGGCCGAACATCTGGCGGAACAGATCGGCGCGGCCAGCCGCGATGCGGACCTGCTGTTCATCGCCCGCCATCTGATCGGCCTGCTGGATGAAGCCGGATACCTGCCGGTGCCCTTGCGCGAAGTGGCGGGTGAACTGGGTGCGCCGCTGGCCCGGGTGGAACAGGCGCTGGCGCTGGTGCAGGGGCTGGACCCAACCGGTGTGGGCGCACGCACGCTGGGTGAATGCCTGGCACTGCAGGCGAGGGAGGCCGACCGGTATGATCCATGCATGGCCCGCCTGCTCGATAACCTGGACCTGATCGCCAAGGGCGCGTTCCCGCAACTGAAGCGGATGTGCGACGTGGATGACGAGGATTTCGCCGACATGCTGGCGGAACTGCGGGGCTATGATCCCAAGCCGGGCCTGCGCTTTGGCGGTACGCAGCGCGAACCGGTGGTGCCCGACATCCTGATCTCACGCGGGACCAAGGGCGGCTGGGACATCGCCCTGAACGAAGCAACCCTGCCCCGGCTGGTGGTCAACCGCAGCTATTACGTCGAACTGCGCGGCGGCTGCGCGGACAAGGCCAGCCGCAGGTGGCTGGGCGAAAAGTTGCAGGATGCCAATTGGCTGCTGAAGGCGCTGGACCAGCGGCAGAAGACAATCCTGAAAGTGGCCGCGGAAATCGTGAAGCAGCAGGAAGGGTTCTTCCTGCACGGGGTAGCGGAACTGAAGCCGCTGACCCTGCGCGCCGTGGCGGAAAAGGTGGAACTGCACGAAAGCACGATCAGCCGGGTCACGTCCAACAAGTACTTGCACTGCGACCGCGGCACCTATGAACTGAAGTACTTCTTCACCAGCGGCGTCGCGGCGGCCGATGGCGAAGGGTCGGTTTCAGCCGAAGCGGTGAAGGCGCAGATCAAGGCGCTGATCGATGCCGAACGGCCCGATGCGATCCTGTCGGACGATACCCTAGTCGATCTGCTGAAGGATAAAGGCTTCGATCTCGCCCGTCGCACAGTGGCCAAATACCGCGAGGCAATCGGCATCGGATCATCAGTCCAGCGGCGGCGGCAAAAGAAGCTGGCGCGGGTCGCCTGACCAGACAATTGTGCCGCCAATACAAAATTCACCTTTGACAACGCTTTACCAGCCGTTAACCTTTTTCATTCAGAGATGATGTGGTTAATTCACGGGAAGACCTCCTGACGGGGGTTTTTGACGGGGCGAATAAGCCGACAGGCGAAGGGGGCATCCCAAAATGCGCGTGCTGTTGATCGAAGACGAGCCGACGACCGCCAAGGCGATCGAGCTCATGCTGACGACCGAAGGCTTCAATGTCTATTCGACCGATCTGGGCGAAGAAGGCCTCGATCTGGGCAAGCTGTATGATTACGACATCATCCTGCTCGACCTGAACCTGCCGGATATGCACGGCTATGACGTGCTGAAGAAACTGCGCGTCGCCAAGGTGCAGACGCCGGTTCTGATCCTGTCGGGCATTTCGGAAATGGACAGCAAGATCCGCAGCTTCGGCTTCGGCGCTGACGATTACGTGACCAAGCCGTTCCACCGGGACGAACTGATTGCCCGCATCCACGCCGTGGTGCGCCGGTCCAAGGGCCATTCGCAATCGGTCATCCGCACTGGCAAGCTGGCGGTCAACCTGGATGCCAAGACTGTCGAAGTCGATGGCGCCCGCGTGCACCTGACCGGCAAGGAATATGCGATGCTGGAGCTGCTTTCGCTCCGCAAGGGCACCACGCTGACCAAGGAAATGTTCCTCAACCACCTGTATGGCGGGATGGACGAACCGGAACTGAAGATCATCGACGTGTTCATCTGCAAGCTGCGCAAGAAGCTGTCGAGCGCCTGCGGCGGGGAAAACTACATCGAAACCGTCTGGGGCCGCGGCTATGTGCTGCGCGATCCGGGCGAAGAAGCAGAAGCGGCCTGATTTTTTAGCCTCAATCGCCGGCGGGGCCATCCGGCCCCTTGGCTTCCTCGCTCCCGGTCAGTGAAACTGACCTTCGCTGCGGGCGGCCGGTCGGCCTTGCGGATCGCCAGCGATCCGTAGTCGCCTTATCGAATCACCCCGGAAAACCGCCCCGAGCCTTGCTTCGGGGCGGTTTTTCGTTAGGCGCGCTGGCCATGACTGCGCACAAGCCCGGCGATCCGACCACGCTCAACCGTCTGTACGGCCGTTCCAAGGGCAAGGCCCTGCGCGCCGGGCAACAGGACCTGATTGACCAGTTGCTGCCGCAGATTGCGGTGCCGCTGGAAGGTGAGGTGACGGCGGAACGCCTGTTTGGCGAACCGCGCCCGCTGCATTTCGAAATCGGCATCGGTGCAGGGGAACATATGGCCGAACGGGCCGATATGCTGCCCGATCACGGCTTCATCGGCTGCGAACCGTTCATCAACGGGGTGGCCCAGGCGCTGGTCCATGTCAGCGGCAATTATGGTGCCAGCACCCCCCTGGCCAATATCCGCATCCATCTTGGCGATGCGCTGGAAGTGCTGGCCCGCGTGCCGGACGGCGCGCTGACCATGCTGTACCTGCTGCATCCCGATCCCTGGCCCAAGGCCCGCCATGCCAAGCGCCGGATGATGAACGACGGCCCGCTGGACATGATCGCGGCCAAGCTGAAGCCCGGCGGCGAATTCCGCTTCGGCACCGATCATGCGGTGTACCTGCGCCATGCGCTGATGGTGATGCGCCGCCACCGTCACCAGTTCGAATGGATCGTGGAAGGGCCTCAGAACTGGCAGAACCGCCCCGGCGGCTGGCCACAGACCCGGTACGAGCACAAGGCCCGCACCGTCTATGGCCACGAGGTCTGGTACTTCCGCTTCCGCCGCCGCTGACGGCCTAAGCGGATAGGCAGCAGGCTTAACCCACCACCCCCGCCGCTGCCAACACCGCCAGCGTCAGCACGTCCGGTGCAGTGGCGGTCATCGGGGCGATCTGGACCGGTTTGTCCATGCCAATCAGCATCGGGCCGATGGTGGCATTCCCCGCCAGTTCGCGCAGCAGCTTGGCCGAAAGGTTGGCCGATTGCAGGCCGGGCATCACCAGCACATTGGCCGGGCCGGACAGGCGGCTGAACGGATAGAGCGCCATCACCTTTTCGTTCAGCGCCGCATCGGGGGCCATTTCGCCTTCGTATTCAAACCCGGGGTCTTCCGCATCCAGGATGTGCACCGCATCGCGGATCCCTTCCAGCCAGCGCCCCGGCGGGTTGCCGAAGGTGGAATAGGACAGGAACGCCACGCGCGGTTCGATGCCCAAGCGACGGGCAACGGCGGCGGTTTCCTTGGCGATATGGGCCAGGCCCTGCGCGTCGGGCCGTTCGTTGATCGTCGTGTCGGCCAGGAACACGGTGTAATTCTTGCCGATCATCATGTGGATGCCGAACGGGACCTGCCCGGCTTTCGGGTCGATCACCCGGGTCACTTCCCGCATGGTCTGGGCAAACGGGCGGGTGATGCCGCTGATCATCGCATCAGCATGGCCCGTGTCCAGCAACAGGCTGGCAAAGGTGTTGCGATCCTGGTTGACCATGCGGCGCACGTCACGTTCGGTATGGCCGCGCCGTTGCAGGCGGCCATAAAGGTGCGCCACCAGGGACGGGACCAGGGCCGAATCTTCCACCGAATTGCGGATTTCGAACGCAGCCGGGTCTTCCACGCCCAGTTCGGCCAGCTTGGCGCGGACCGGCTGGGTGCGCCCCACCAGCACCGGGGTGCCATAGCCAAAATCGCGGAACTGCACGGCAGCGCGCAGCACCACTTCTTCTTCCGCTTCGGCAAAAATCACCCGCTTCGGGTTGTTCTTCACTTCGGCATAAACGCTGGTCAGGATCGCGGTGGTCGGGTTCAGCCGAGCCTTCAGCGAATGGCGATAGGCGTCGAAATCCTCGATCGGCTTTTGCGCCACGCCGCTTTCCATCGCCGCGCGCGCAACAGCGGCCGGCACCACTTCCATCAGCCGCGGATCAAACGGCGCGGGGATGATGTAGTCACGCCCGAACTGCTGGTTCTTGCCATAGGCCACGGCCACTTCTTCCGGCACCGACTGGCGGGCCAGTTCGGCAATGGCCTGGGCGGCGGCGATCTTCATTTCTTCGTTGATCGCGGTGGCCTGCACATCCAGCGCGCCGCGGAAGATGAACGGGAAGCCAAGCACGTTGTTGACCTGGTTCGGATAGTCCGACCGGCCAGTGGCGATGATCGCATCGGGCCGCACGGCCTTCGCATCGTCCGGGTTAATTTCCGGGTCCGGGTTGGCCATCGCGAAAATGATCGGCTGCGGGGCCATCTTGGCCACCCATTCGGGCTTCAGCGCCCCGGCAGCGGACAGGCCAAGGAAGATGTCAGCCCCATCCAGCGCTTCTTCCAGCGTGCGGCGGTCGGAATCCACCGCATGCGCGCTCTTCCACTGATCAACATTGTCGCGTCCGTGGTAAATCACGCCGGACCGGTCGCACATCAGCACGTTTTCGTGGCGGACACCCAGTGCCTTGATCAGTGCGGTACAGGCGATGGCGCTGGCGCCCGCACCGTTGACCACCATCTTTACGTCGCTCAGCGCGCGCCCGGTCAGCAGACAGGCGTTGATCAGGCCGGCGGCGGAAATGATCGCGGTGCCGTGCTGGTCATCGTGCATCACCGGGATCTTCATCCGTTCGCGCAATGCCTGTTCGATCACGAAGCATTCCGGCGCCTTGATGTCTTCCAGGTTGATGCCGCCAAAGCTGGGTTCCATCAGCGCCACCGCATTGATGAAGGCTTCGGGGTCTTCGGTATCCAGTTCGATGTCGATCGAATCCACGTCGGCAAAGCGCTTGAACAGCACGGCCTTGCCTTCCATCACCGGCTTGGCCGCCAGCGCCCCCAGGTTGCCCATGCCGAGAATTGCGGTGCCATTGGTGATTACCGCCACCAGGTTGGACCGGGCGGTGTAGCGGGCGGCATTGGCGGGATTGTCGGCAATTGCCTGCACCGGCACGGCCACGCCGGGGGAATAAGCGAGGCTGAGATCGCGCTGGGTCGCCATCGGCTTCGACGCGACGATCTCGATCTTACCCGGGCGGCCAGCCTCGTGATAATAGAGTGCTTCGCGCGCGGTGAAGCTGTTGGTTTCTTCCGACAAGACCCGGTCTCCCTTTGCAACCTGCCCTAGCGCGCCAGGGTTGCTGGCGAAAGCGCCAATCGCCGGGAAACAGGCCCTTATTCTTCCAGCTCGATGTCCCAATAGAGCCAGTCACGCCAGGTTTCGTGCAGATAGCCCGGCGGGAAGCTGCGCCCCTGTTGCTGCAGTTGCCAGCTGGTCGGCCGGATCGGCTGGACTTGCAGGTGCATCCGCGCCTGTTTCGGCGTGCGCCCGCCCTTGGCCATGTTGCACGGCGCGCAGGCGGCCACGATGTTTTCCCAGGTAGTCTTGCCACCCAGCCGGCGGGGCATGACATGGTCGAATGTCAGGTGTTGCTGGCTGCCACAGTATTGGCAGGCAAAGCGATCGCGCAGGAACAGGTTGAACCGGGTGAAAGCGGGAAATTCACTGGGCTTCACGAACTGCCGCAAGGCGATAACCGAAGGGATCTTCATGTCCAGCGACGGCGAATGGACCTCGCGGTCATAACTGGCGACAATATCGACCCGTTCCAGGAAGACGGCCTTGATCGCGGTCTGCCATGGCCACAGGCTGAGCGGATAATAGGACAGCGGGGTGTAGTCCGCATTGAGCACCAGCGCAGGGCAGCTTTCCAGCCGCCGCGCGGGATCCTCCAGTGCGCTGCGGAACTGGGCAGCGCGATCGATCAGTTCGGCCTTGAACACGGTATGGTGTCCTCGAAGGTTTATGGCCTGATGCGTCGAAGGGAGCATTTGCCCGCAAAAGCGTCAAGCCTGTTACAAGCCGGCCATCCACAGCAAATATTGCGAGTCGCGTGCCATTCTGGAGGGCAATTCGGGCCAGCATGATCGTTACGCGCTTCGCCCCCAGTCCCAACGGGCCGCTGCACCTTGGCCACGCGCTGTCCGCGATCATCGCCCATGATCTGGCGGTGGAACGTGGCGGGCGGTTCCTGCTGCGGATCGAGGATATCGACGGCACCCGGTCCCGCGCCGATCTGGAAGATGAATTTCGCGCCGACCTCGGCTGGCTGGGGCTACAATGGGACGAAGTGCCGCCGCAATCGGCACGCTTGGACAGCTATCGCGCCGCCGCCGACCGCCTGCGGGGCATGGGCCTGCTGTACCCCTGCCAATGCACCCGCGCCGAAATTGCTGCGGCCGCCGCCAAGGTGGGGCCGGAAGGGCCGGTCTATCCCGGCACCTGCAAGGGGCAGAACCTTGATCCGGCAGTGCCCGCCAGCTGGCGGCTGGATGTGGCGGCGGCGCTGGAACTCACCGGCCCGCTGAGCTGGACCGACGAACTCGCTGGTACGCAGCCTGCCCGCCCGGACCTGCTGGGCGACGTGGTGCTTGTGCGCAAGGATGCCGATACCCCGGCCAGTTATCACCTGGCCGCGACGCTGGACGATGCCACCGACGGGGTGACGCTGGTGACGCGGGGGATGGACCTGTTCCCCGCCAGCCATGTCCACCGGCTGTTGCAGGCGCTGCTGGGCCTGCCCACACCGGTCTGGCACCACCATGCCCTGTTGCTGGATGCGAGTGGCCGCAAGCTGGCCAAGCGGCGCGGATCACCCTCGCTGGCCGACCGGCGACTGTCCGGGGAAGATGGCCCGGCACTGGCCAAGGCGTTGCGGCAGGGCCGGTTTCCCGCTGGCATTACCCTGTCGCAAGGCCTAGATGTCGCACCATGAACACTATCCTCTGGCTCATCATCATTGGCCTGATGGTCATGGTCGTCGTTTCGCTGGTGCGCGGAATCATCGCCTTCCTTGCCGCCAGCAAGCAGGACATCGAAAACGGCGGCGAACGCATCCACGAACTGCAATTGCAGCAGAACAAGATGATGTTTTCGCGCATCAAGTACCAGGCGCTGGCGATTATCGCGCTGGTGGTGCTGATGATGATGGCCCGCTGAGCGAAGTCCGGCCGCCCACGACAGCCCTGGCATGGTCCGGCTGAACCGCATTTACACCGGCACGGGGGACGACGGGACCACCGGTTTGGTCGATGGCACCCGCTTGGCCAAGCACGCCCCGCGGCTGGAAGCAGTGGGCGCGGTGGACGAGGTCAACTCGCTGCTCGGCTGGGCCGTGCTCGCCCTGTCCGGCGATGCGGCAACGGACCTGACGCGGATCCAGAACGACCTGTTCGACCTTGGGGCAGACCTCGCCACGCCGGGCAGCGACTTCACCCCATCCGACATGGTCCTGCGGATCGTGCCCGCGCAAGGCATGTGGCTGGAAGCGCGGATGGATGCGCTGAACGAACACCTGCAACCGTTGCGCAGCTTCATCCTGCCCGGCGGCAGTGAAGCGGCCGCGCGGCTGCACGTAGCCCGAGCTGCCGCCCGCCGTGGCGAACGGGCGATGACGGCGCTGGCCGCTGTGGACCCGGTCAACCCGGCGGCTTTGGTCTATATCAACCGGCTGTCGGATTACCTGTTCGTCCTCGCCCGCGCGGTCAATGCCGCCGGATCTGGCGATGTCCTGTGGCAACCAGGCGCGAACCGCTAGCCAGCCGCGTTGCCAGCCGCTATCCATGCTGCAACTGCGAAAGGGCGGCGTGACCATGCACACCATCGGGATTATCGGGGCGGGCCAGATGGGCAGCGGCATCGCTCAGGTTGCAGCCGCTTGCGGCAACCGCGTGCTGCTGGCTGACCGTGATCTGGCGTTGGCCGACAAGGCCCGCGATGCGATTGGCAAGCGGCTGGCCCGGCTGGTCGACAAGGGCAAGCTGACTGCCGCCGAAGCCGACGAGGCACTGGCTCGCATTGCCACCACGGTCGATTACGCGCCGATGGCCGAAGCCCAGTTCATCATCGAAGCCGCGACCGAGCGCGAGGACATCAAGCAGATGATCTTCGACCAGGCGGGCAAGGTTCTGGCCAGTGATGCGATCCTGGCCAGCAACACCAGTTCCATCCCGATCACCCGCATGGCCGCCGCCACGGCGGACCCGGCGCGGTTCATCGGCCTGCATTTCTTCAACCCGGTGCCGGTGATGGCGCTGGTGGAAGTGATCCCCGGCCTCGCCACATCACCCCAGACCACCCAGCGCACCCGCGCTTTTGCCGAAAGCCTGGGCAAGCAGGTGGTGCTGAGCGGCGACGAGCCCGGCTTCATCATCAACCGCATCCTGTTGCCGATGATCAACGAAGCGGCCTTCGTGCTGGGCAGCGGCACGGCCGACGTCAGCGACATCGACAAGGGCTGCCGACTGGGCCTGAACCACCCGATGGGGCCGCTGGAACTGGCCGATTTCATTGGCCTCGACACCTGTCTGGAAATCATGCGGGTGATTTTCGACGGCACTGGCGACAGCAAGTACCGCCCCGCCCCGCTGCTGGTGAAATATGTCGAGGCTGGCTGGCTGGGCCGCAAGACCGGCAAGGGCTTCTACGACTATTCCGGCGAGGAACCGCACCCGACGCGCTGACGGGAACGGCGCAGCCTTGCGGACCGTTACCCGGCCGAAGGAGACTGCCGATGACCAGCACCCCCCGCAATCCCGCCGAAGCGCCCGAAGACCACAATTCCGAACAGGATGACGAAGCCGCCCAGGCGCAAACCCTGGCGCAGCAGGCGCTGGCGGGCGGTCGTTCCACCAGCAGCCCGCTCGACAGCACCAAGGACGACAACGATTCCGGCCTGATGGACGATTCCACGCAGGATCTGGTCGATCATATGCGCGACATGGAACAGAGCGGCCGGATCGACATGGGCGCCTATCACGGCGAACCCAACCATGACGATGAAGACGATACCTACGGTACCGACCGTCATGAAGACAGCGAGTAACTAAAGCCGGGGCCGGGGGGAACTTCAGTCCCCGGCCTCGCGCTTGAGTTCGTACAGCAGGTCCAGCGCCTCGCGCGGGGTCAGCGCGTCCACATCCAGCGCGTTCAGACGGTCGCGCAGGGCATCGCACTGCTCCTCTTCGGCCGCCATGGCTGCGGCGAACAGCGGCAAGTCACCCAGCCCGGCAGCAAGCCCGCCGGTTTCCGCCCGACCTTTCTCCAGCCGGTCTAGAATGGTCTTGGCGCGGGCAATCACGGGTGCGGGCACCCCGGCCAGACGTGCCACGGCGAGGCCATAAGAGCGGTCCGCCGCGCCTTCCGCCAGTTCGTGCAGCAGCACCAGTTCGCCTTTCCATTCGCGGGCGCGAACGTGGTGCAGGCTCAAGGCGTCGCAGCTTTCGGCCAGCCGCGCCATTTCATGGTAATGGGTGGCGAACAGGCAACGGCAGCGGTTCTGGCCATGGATCGCCTCGGCCACGGCCCAAGCCAGTGCCAGCCCGTCATAAGTCGAAGTACCGCGCCCGACTTCGTCCAGAATGACAAAGCTGCGCTCCGTCGCCCGCGCCAGGATCGCTGCGGTCTCGACCATTTCGACCATGAATGTGGAGCGGCCGCGGGCCAGGTTGTCCGATGCGCCGACGCGGCTGAACAGCCGGTCCACCAGCCCCACCCGCGCCCGCGCCGCGGGCACGAAGCCGCCCGCCTGGGCCAGCAACACGATCAGTGCATTCTGGCGCAGGAAGGTCGATTTACCGCCCATGTTCGGTCCGCCGACCAGCCACAGCCGATCCTGCGGCCCTAGTGTGCAATCATTAGCCACGAACCGCTCCCCGGCCTTAGCCAGCGCGGTTTCCACCACCGGGTGCCGCCCGCCTTCTACGTCGAGGCAGGGTTCATCGAGCATCTCCGGCCGGGACCAGCCGCCTTCCGCTGCCCGTTCCGCCTGCCCGGCGGCGACATCGATGCGGGCAATGGCGGCGGCGGTGGCGGCGATCCGTTCCTTCGCCGCCACGACTTCGGCCACCAGCTCCTCGAAATGGGCTTCTTCCGCCGCCAGCGAATGGCCGCCAGCCTCCGCAATGCGGCTCGCTTCTTCGTGCAAGGTGATCGAATTGAAGCGCACGGCCCCGGCCATGGTCTGGCGGTGGGTGAAGCCGCTTTCGGGTGCCATCAGCCGGTCGGCATGGCGGGCCGGCACTTCGATGAAATAGCCAAGCACACCGTTGTGGCGGATTTTCAGCGCGGTGATGCCGGTTTCATCGCGATAGCGCGCTTCCATCGCGGCAATTGCCCGGCGGGCATTGCCTGATGTGGCCCGCAAGGCATCCAGCGCGGCATCATAGAGTTCGGCGATGTAGCCACCCGATGATCGCTCTGTCGGCGGGGATGGCACCAGCGCGCGGGACAGCAAGTCCGTCAGGGCACCGTGGCCGCCCATGTCGGGCAACAGGCGGTCGAGCAGCAGCGGGCGGTCTTCGCGCCGCTGCAGATGATCGCGCACATTGCGCGCCTCGCTCAAACCGTCGCGGATCTGGCCAAGGTCACGCGGGCTGCCGCGCCCGGCGACCACCCGGCCCAGCGCGCGGCCGATATCCGGCATCGCTCGCAACACATCACGCAAGTCACCGCGCAACAGTGGATCGTCGTGCAACCAGTGGACCAGTTGCAGTCGTTCCTCGATCCCGGCGCGAGTGGCCAGCGGCGCGGACAGGTCCTGCGCCAGCAGCCGCGCACCGGCCCCGGTCACGCAGCGGTCAATCGCGGCGATCAGGCTGCCCGTGCGGCCGCCGCCCTGTGCCTCGGTAATTTCCAGGCTGGCGCGGGTGGCCGCGTCCATTGCCAGGGTCGCCCCGCCATCGTGGACCAGCGGCGGCAGCAGCAGCGGCAGGTTGCCGCGCCCGACATGGTCCAGATAGGCAATCAGTCCGCCCGCAGCCGCCAGCATCGCCCGGCCAAACGTGCCGAAACCGTCCAGCGTGGCGACGCCGTGGATCGCTTTCAGCCGCGCCTCGCCTTCGTCGCTGCCGAAAGTCCGGCGCGGGCGTGCAATCGCACCTTCGGGGGCGAGGTCCCATTCTTCCGGGCTGACAATCTCGCTCGCGCCCAGCCGGGCCAGCGCGGCGGCCACGCCATCGGCGTCGCATTCTTCCAGTTCCATCCGGCCGGTGGAAATGTCGCAGCTGGCAAAGCCAACCGCGCCGCGCACATCGCATACCGCCGCCAGCACATTGGCCCGGCGCGGTTCCAGCAGCGCTTCTTCCGTCAGCGTCCCGGCGGTGACGAAGCGGACGATGGCCCGCTGCACCAGCGCCTTGGATCCGCCGCGCTTCTTCGCTTCTTCCGGGCTTTCGATCTGTTCGGCAATCGCCACCCGGCACCCGGCCTTGATCAGCCGGGCCAGGTACCCTTCCGCCGCATGGACCGGCACGCCGCACATCGGGATCCGGGCGCCGCCGTGTTCGCCCCGGCTGGTCAGCGCGATGTCCAGCACGCTGCTGGCCAGCCGGGCATCGTCGAAGAACAGTTCGAAGAAATCGCCCATGCGATAGAACAGCAGGCAATCGGCCGCATCGGCCTTCAGCGCCAGGTACTGCGCCATCATCGGGGTGGGGGCATCGGCCATAGGTATGGCCGGTTAGCGCATGGGCCCCCTGCGAGTCATCGCCTCTGGGCGATTCACTTGCGGATAGGTCAGCGTTCGATCAACGGATGGTGCTTGTCCAGGTGGCGCTTGATGATTTTCAGGTTGCGGGTGTTGGACCGGAACAGGAAATCGAACAGGTCCCCGGCCAGCGGCACCGCGCCCACTGCCGTGTCGAAAGCGACATTGCCCGCCATCCGCCACAGCTTCCATTTGGGCAGGCCCAGATTGCGCGCTTCCCAGATCATGTAGGCGCCCAGCACGGCGCCGATCACATCGCCCAGCACCGGCACCAGCCCGGCCACGGCATCCAGGCCAACGGCGCGGTTGATACCGGGGATGGTGAAACTGCGTTCCAGCAGCATTTCCAGCGCTTCCACCCGCTGGCGGACCGATGCGGGATCGGAACCGAGCGGGATCTGCGGGGCCATCGGGCGCGGGCGAACGGGCCGGTCTGCGGGGGTGGTCATGTGTATTATCTGGGTATGACAGCAAAGGCCTGCAAGGGGTGCCAGGCCCAGGCATTGGGGGCGTATCCATCCACCGTGCCGCGCACCAGCGAGAAGCGCATGGGCGAGGCAATGGGGATGAACACGTTGGACAGCGTCAATTGCGCTTCTGCCCGGGCCATGATCCCGGCACGGGCCTGCGGATCTGCGGTGCGGTTCGCTTCTGCCACCAGCGCATCGACCCCGCTTTCGCACAGGCCGCGACGCAGGGCGCAGTTGAACTGGTTGAGGAACCACAGCGGCGACGCATAGCGGGCCACCTGGTCGACCAATTCCAGATCGGCCGGGGCGCTTTCCGCCACCCGGTCCAACCGGATGCCGACCGCCGCATATTGCCGTGCCAGTTCGCGATAAAGCAGGTCCAGCCCGGGGCCCTGGCCCATAGCCAGGGTCAGCCGCACGGGGCCATTGCCGCTGCGCCAGGCGGCCACCCGCTGGGTGGCGGCGGCACGGCGATCGTCCATGGCGGCGTCATTCCACCGTTCTTCGATCAAGCCCGGATCGCCCGAAAGGCCCGCAGGCACCAGCCGGGTGGTGGCGTTCCAGCCGCCGACATTGAATAGGCCCAGCAGTTCCTGCCGATCAAGTGCGAGCGCGATCACCTCCCGGTTTTCATCGCGCGCCAGGAATCCGCTGCCCAGGCGTACCTGCAGGCCGAACAGGCCGATGGCGGGATCGATCCGCACCGTCCCGCGCGACAGCGGACCGGTATCGGCCAGCGGCAGCGCCCCCAGCCGTCCACCCAGCACCAGGTCCACCTCACCTTCGTCGAACCGGGTAATGGCGTTGCGGGCGGTGGCAGGGACCAGCCGGATCGGGCGGACATGGGCCTGCCAGTCCTGCGCCTCCGGTTCCCCGCGTTCCCGTGGTGGCTTCATCTGCAACAGCACGATCCGGCCCTGGCGCTGCATCCTCATCGGTCCGGAAGGCCCACCCCGCGCCAGGTCCAATTCCGGCTGGGCCAGCAATTGCAGCAACATAGGCATCGGCCGCGACAGCCGCACTTCCACTACCCGCCCGGCCATGGTCCGGAGTTCGGCGATGGCCGACAGGTCCAGCCCCAGCG
>JBARAF010000137.1:0-3152 GCA_049791695.1 Croceibacterium sp. | reverse complement strand
CAGCAAGGGCGCGTGCGGATCGTCCCCGGTCACAGCAGCAGCCGTCCGATCAGGATCAGCGCCATGCCGCCCAGCACGCTGGCGAGGCAGCCTGGGCGGCTGAAATCACCGCGGCCGCGGGTCACCACCAGGCTGGCCAGCACCGAACCGCCGATGCCCAGCAGGATGGTGGCGATCCAGCCAAGCTCCACATCGCCGGGGTAGAAAAACCGCGCCAGCGCGCCCACGATCAGGCCTGAAACCACTGCGCTGATGATATTGCCCATGCCCGCTCTCCTCATGCGTTCAGGCCAGTCTATCGGGCAGCGCCGGTCATGCAAGATGGACGCGGGGGCGGGCCGCGCTGTCATCGTCTCGCAGCAATATTGCGTCACTGGAGTCAGATGATTCGCCCGCGCGCAATTGCCGGATTTTTTTCCGCAGAGTGATTTTGCCACTTGCGGCCCGCACCAGTGCCGCTTGTCCGCCGCGTCGCAGTGTGTTGCTTGGGTAAGACGCTGATCCGCAAGGCCAACAGGCGACGCTAATTCGCGCTTAACCCTCTTGCGTCGGAATCGCTCTCGATTCACTATGGATTGTGGTTGGGTTGCCGGGTGTACCCACAAGACCTAGATTTACCGAAACAGGCGGCGGCATCGCTGCCGTGCTGCGGGAATCGGTCATCGGGTGCGTTTGGCAAGGCTTGGCCGGGGACTTTCGGGGATAAGTTTTTCACCGGCAGTGCCTGCATTTGGATAGGTTGGGGGCTTCCGGCCGATTCGAACAGATGCGGAACGGGTGGAACGATTCGCCGGGCGGATCAATGATATTGCAGGGGCGGCGCGCGATGGATTTTCGTAATGGTGATGATGCGGCAACGGGATCCGGTCTGGTTGATGGTGGTGCCCCCTCGGCACCTGCGGCAGATGCGGTTGATGCCGGGAAGGCAATGACGATGGAACGTGAAGATGCAGGGTCGGACCAGCTGGTAGCTGCGGGCGCGGCCAGTGCGCTGGCAGCAGCAGTTGCGGCCAACAACACCAAGGACGGCGATTCCAAGGCGGTGCATGCCCGCCGTTTCACCGTGGTCACGGATACCAGCCGCGATGAACGGCTGACCGAATTCGGCAAGGACACCCTGACCGACCGGTACCTGCTGCCCGGTGAAAATTACCAGGACCTGTTCGCTCGTGTTGCCGACGCCTACGCCGATGATCAGGACCATGCCCAGCGGCTGTACGATTACATTTCCAAGCTGTGGTTCATGCCCGCCACGCCGGTGCTGTCCAACGGCGGCACCAACCGCGGCCTGCCGATCAGCTGCTATCTCAATTCGGTGTCCGACAGCCTGGAAGGCATCGTCAACACCTGGAACGAAAATGTCTGGCTGGCTTCGCGTGGCGGTGGCATCGGCACCTATTGGGGCAATGTCCGCGGCATTGGCGAACCGGTTGGCCTGAACGGCAAGACCAGCGGCATCATTCCGTTCGTGCGGGTGATGGACAGCCTGACCCTGGCGATCAGCCAGGGCAGCCTGCGCCGCGGGTCGGCTGCCTGCTATCTCGACGTCAGCCACCCGGAAATCGAGGAATTCCTCGAAATCCGCAAACCTTCGGGCGACTTCAACCGCAAGGCGCTCAACCTGCACCACGGCGTGCTGTTGTCCGATGCCTTCATGGAAGCGGTCCGGGCGGGGAGCGAATGGAACCTGCTCAGCCCCAAGGATGGCTCGGTCCGTGCCACCGTGGATGCGCGCAGCCTGTTCCAGAAGCTGGTCGAAACCCGGCTGGCCACGGGCGAGCCCTACATCGTGTTTTCCGACACGGTGAACCGCACGATGCCGAAGCATCACCGCGACCTGGGGCTGAAGGTTTCGACCTCCAACCTCTGCGCGGAAATCACCTTGCCGACCGGCGTCGATCATCTCGGCAATGATCGCACGGCGGTCTGCTGCCTGTCCTCGCTAAACCTGGAACGGTGGGACGAATGGGCGGACGACAAGCGCTTCATCGAAGACGTGATGCGTTTCCTCGACAACGTCCTGCAGGATTATATTGACCGCGCGCCCGACGAAATGGCCCGCGCCAAGTATTCCGCCAGCCGCGAACGCAGCGTCGGCATGGGTGTGATGGGCTTCCATTCGTTCCTGCAATCCAAGGGCATCGGCTTTGAAAGCCCGATGGCCAAGGTGTGGAACCTGAAGATGTTCAAGCACATCAGCGCCAAGGCCAACGAGGCATCGATGGTGCTGGCCGAAGAACGCGGCGCCTGCCCGGATGCGGCGGAGATGGGCGTGATGGAACGGTTCAGCTGCAAGATGGCGATCGCGCCGACTGCGTCGATCAGCATCATCTGCGGCGGCACCAGCGCCTGCATCGAACCGATCCCGGCCAACATCTACACCCACAAGACCCTGTCGGGCAGCTTCGTGGTGAAGAACGAATACCTGGAAAAGATCCTCCAGAAGAAGAGCAAGGATTCCACCGCCGTGTGGAATTCGATCCTGGAAAAGGGCGGCAGCGTCCAGCACCTCGACTTCCTCAGCCCGGAGGAAAAGGCGGTGTTCAAGACCAGCTTCGAAATCGACCAGCGCTGGCTGCTCGAATTCGCCGGCGATCGCGCCCCGTTCATCGATCAGGCGCAGAGCCTGAACCTGTTCATCCCGGCCGACGTCGACAAGTGGGACCTGATGATGCTGCACTTCCAGGCGTGGGAAAAGGGCATCAAGTCGCTCTATTACCTGCGGTCGAAGAGCGTGCAGCGCGCCGGTTTCGCCGGCGGGGTGGAAGCGGACAACACCGCCGATGCTCCGGTGATGGAACTGGCCGGTCAACCGACCGACTACGAGGAATGCCTAGCCTGCCAGTAAGGGCCGGTGATGGTAGCCCTCGTCCTTGTCAGCCTGGTCTTCGCGGGGATCGGTTACGCCATGCTGCGCAGCCATCCGCCGCGGGGGCCGCTGGCCGGGTCTGCGCATCTCATAACTGCCACCCGGGCCAAGCGGCAACTGTGGCGGCAAGGGGGCTGGGCCATGCTGGTATCCGGCTTGGCTATGGCAGTGGCCCTGTTGCTCCTCCGAGCATAGATTTCACCGGATGAGACGATAACCCGCGAGGCGAAGGTTCGAAGCAATTCGAGCCTTCGTTCGCTTGTGCATCTGGTTGCGAAATTTC